>CAZCAK010000166.1:0-4877 GCA_964496605.1 uncultured Acidiferrobacteraceae bacterium
TTACCGTTGTACGGTGTTCTTTTTGCGCTAGTGTATTATGCCCTAAAGCTGGCATCTGCAACCCCCGCTATTCGGGTTGCCCTCTACCTCGCGCTTGCTGGATACGCTGCGCTCCTGTCTAGCGCCACTTACGCTCGCGCATCCGAGTGGAAGGATGAGCTCACGCTATACACCAACGAAGTACGGCATCATCCGAACTCCGCACGTGCAAATACAATGCTCGCTGTCCTACTTCACGACAATAAAGCTTACGACGCCGCGACAACTTATTTTAAGCGCGCAGTAGAGCTGAATCCGACCGATTCCACTAACTGGATTCGACTCACGCAGCACACGTTCATCGCGCACGGCGCCGTCCCACCAGATCTGCTTGAATCGTTATATTACGCACTGAGACACTACCGTGTTTCCTCGATAACACTGTGGACATTTTCGCCCCTATTGCCGACTACGGTTAAATCGGAAACACTAAACCGTCAGCTTTGCAAAATGTACGAAGAGCTTCTGAACCGAAACGATATAAATGCCGGCGATACCTGGCGTGAAAGCGTATATCGCGACCTCGCCTTCAATTTTCGGGAACTGAAGGACTATGATAAGGCGCTGCACTACTTTAATGCAGCGCTCGCCCTTCACCCGGACGCTACGTATGCCTCTTTGAGCGCTGCCGAGATCTACTTGCGCCGTGGGAACGTCCAAAAGGCGAAGCAGGCCGTGCAGAAACTAATCGATGATCCGGATGCACTAGACAAAGATGACATCGAACGCCTAAATAAAATAAAAGAGGCTTTGAAGCGATAATGAAACCCCAGTTTCGGCTATCGATAATTATTCCCGCAAAAAACGAAGGGGGGAGCGTCGCCAAGTTTTTCCCTAGACTCATGAAAGTCCCCTTCTCCGAAGTGCTACTAGTCGACGACGGGTCTACCGATGAAACGGCAAAACTAGCACGAAGCTCGGGCGCACAGACGATCAGCCATCCTTATAGCATGGGTAATGGTGCGGCAATAAAAACCGGTGCCCGCCATGCCGCCGGCGACGTCTTGATTTTTATGGACGCCGATGGGCAGCACGACCCCGCCGATGTTCCAAAGCTTGTTGCGAAACTGAACGAAGGTTACGACATGGTCGTCGGTGCGAGAACCGCCGGTTCGCAGGCAAGCGTTGGCCGTTGGTTGGGCAACAAAGTTTATAATCGATTGGCGAGCTGGATGGTGGGTCACACCATTCCGGACTTGACCTCCGGGTTTCGCGCGGTACGGGCCGATAAATTCAAAGAGTTTTTGTATATGCTGCCCAACGGTTTCTCGTATCCCACCACGATTACGATGGCGTTCTTTCGCGCGGGATATCCAGTAGCGTACGTCCCTATCGATGCCAAGCGCCGTATCGGTAAAAGTCATATTCGCCCGTTGCGCGACACGCTACGATTTTTTCTCATTATCTTTCGTGTGGGCACTTTGTATTCGCCGCTTAAACTGTTTTTTCCAGCGAGTTTAGTGCATTTCCTCATTGGAGCCGGATACTATGCATATACGTACATTAACTATGGTCGACTCACCAATATGACGGTGTTGTTATTCACCGCGGCGGTCATCATATTTCTCATCGGACTCGTCTCCGAGCAGATAACGAACCTACTTTACAGCGGTAAACGAGGCTGACGCGCGGTGCGCGTCCTGGTCATTACCACCTCTTATCCATTAACGCCGTCATCGTATAGCGGCGTATTTATCAAGCGACTCATCGATGCACTTGCGCGGATTCATGATGTCCGCGTTTTGACACCCTGCGTAGCCGAAACGGTTCCGTCTATCGACAAGGTCGTCTGCTATCGCTATGCGCCAAAGCGCTGGCAGCGTCTGGCGCATGGTGGTGGTGGCATACCAGCGGCCCTAAAAGAAACTCCCTGGCTTTATCTATTGGTCCCGGCGTTTCTCGTCTCTGCTTTGGGATACGCGTTACGTGACGCGAAAGCGGTCGACATCATCCACAGCAACTGGTCGGTTATCGGTGTTATCGGTGGGTTGGCAGCACGGCTCACTTCCCGCGCAGCGGTCACCACACTTCGAGGAAGTGATGTCTATCGCGCACAGCGCTCTCACGTTGAGCGCGTACTTTTGCGCCTATGCATCCGACTGAACTCTAAAATTGTGACGGTCAGCGATACCTTGCGCCGAGAGGTAATTGCGCTCGTACCCGAGGCGGAACCGAAAACGGTAGTGATTGGCAATGGTGTCGATGATCGCTTATTTGCAATCGAGAATAATATCGATCGTAGACCACTTATTGTCACGACGATCGGAAATCTAATCGAAGATAAGGCAGTGCAGTTCTTGATCGAAGCGCTGTCAACACTACCACAGGTACACCTTCGGGTAATCGGTAGTGGGCCTATGCTGGCAAATCTGCGCGCGCAGGCTGAACATTTCGGTATTAGTCAACGAGCCGAGTTCTGTGGTGCCGTCGCACCGGACGATATCTCAAGCCGATTGGCTGATACCGATATCTATGTTTCGACTAGCATGCACGAAGGCCGTTCAAACGCCCTGATCGAGGCCATGGCCGCGGGGCGCGCTGTTGTCGCGTCCAATATCGCGGGGAACAGCGAGGTCATTGAACATGGCAAAAGTGGCTTATTATTTGAAGCTGGGAATGTTCCAGATCTGCGCGACCAACTTAACACCATGATTGAGAATCCCGAGCTGCGTCAATCGTTAGGGAAAAACGCGCGTGCCACTGCCGTGGAGCGGGGATGGCGCTGGACTACCGCCGTCGAGCGCTACACTAGCGTGTATACCGAAGCCGTCGCGAAGATGCGTTAAAGACATTATGTGCGGCATCTTATTTTCCTATCAGCCAACACTTGACCGCAACGCGCATCACGAAAAGGCACTCCGCGCCTTGGGATGCCTACGACATCGTGGACCGGACGACCACGGCCTATGGTTCGAGCATGCGACCGCGATCGGCCATCGTCGGCTCGCCATCATCGATTTATCGGCGAGTCGTCAACCAATGCAGGATGCGAACGCTCGATATGTCCTCACCTATAACGGTGAAGTTTATAACTATCGGGATTTGCGCGCTGAGCTAGAAGCGTATTGGTCGTTTCAAACTAATGGCGATACCGAAGTAGTATTGGCCGGCCTGGCATTACATGGCGCCTCATTTTTGAGAAAAATGGAGGGCATGTGGGCGCTCGCGCTGTGGGATCGCCAAGCCCAGACCCTACTGCTGGCGCGCGATCGCATGGGGAAAAAGCCGCTCTATTACGCGCCAGCGTCAAGCGGATTAGTTTGCGCCTCGGAACTTCCAGCGCTGCGTCTTCTTGGTGCTATCTGGGAAGAAGATCTCGATAGCACTGCCGATTACTTGCGATACGGTTACTTTCTTCCAGGAACGACGGCATATCGCGGCATTCTCGAAGTCTTGCCGGGACACTACTTAACGTGGCAACCGGGTACCGCCGCGGCAGAACAACCCTATTGGCAGTTGTCATTGATGCCGGGCGTGGTGTCGAAAGCGGAGGTGCAAGCACGGCTGCGCTATCAATTGCGGCGTGCGGTTGAACGACGACTTGTGGCCGACGTAGAAGTGGGCGCATTCCTATCGGGCGGAATCGACTCGTCTTTAATCGTTGGGATTATGTCGCAAGAACTCAATGTGCGCCCAAAAACTTTTACCATCGGTTTTCACGATAAAACTTACGACGAACGACAATACGCACGCGTAGCCGCCGAACATTTTGGCACCGATCATATCGAGGAGGTTTTGGTCGACTGGAATGAATCGGCCCTCGAAGCTCTGGTGCTGAATCATATTGGTCAACCCTTCGCCGATTCGTCACTACTTCCAACCGCGCTTGTTGCGGAAATCGCCGCGCGCCATGTGAAGGTAGTGTTGTCGGGTGACGGCGGAGATGAACTGTTCAGCGGCTACCAGCGCTACCAAGCACGCGCGATTTTGCGCTGGTACACACGAATCCCCCGGCCGCTCCGTTACCTCGCCGAGCGCGCCATACGCGCCCTGCCGGAGCCCATGGCGCACCATAGTCGCAGCGTCCTGAAGAAGGCGCATTTATTTTTAGACATTCTTGCCCGGCGCGATGCCGAAACACCGTACGTCGCACCGGTGTACTACAGCCGCACTAACTTCGAAACACTGGCGCCGGAACTCGTCAACCGAGGCCATCGTGCGCCGCGGCTAGCAGACGAACTCCACCCCGATGAAATACAAAGGATGATGGCACTCGATGCCCTGGTATACCTGCCCCAAGACATTCTGATCAAGGTGGACCGCGCTACCATGGCGCATTCAATTGAGGCGCGCGCACCCTTCCTCGATCGCGAATTGGTTGAGCTGGCGTTTTCTGTTCCGCGCGCGTGGCATCGTCATGGAGCGTCTGGAAAGCACTTACTACGGGAGTCGTTTGACGATCTCCTCCCAACCGTCCTATGGAAGCGGCGCAAGCAAGGCTTCGGTGTCCCAATCCACGAATGGTTTCGCGGTAACCTCGGTGAACGACTCCGGGGCATGCTCAACACAGATACGGGTGCACTAAATCGAACGGCAGTAGAAGCGATGCTCGTGCAACACTGCGCTGGTCAGCGCGATCACGGCTATCGCCTGTGGTCGATCTATATCTATTTGTTATGGAAGCGGACGACGTGGCGCGCATCCTGACGTCGTACTACCGGCCGAAGCCGGGCGGACTATGCACGCGTTATTTCCGCTCAATCCATGCACTGCTCGCGCGCGGACACGAAGTGCATTATCTCGCAGTCAAGCGCTTTCCAATCTCGCATCCCTTGTGCCATTTCCATCGCTTTCCGTGGCCACAACGCTACGCCAGTGGCCTTCTATTTTGGTTGCTG
>CAZCAK010000167.1:0-4855 GCA_964496605.1 uncultured Acidiferrobacteraceae bacterium
GCAATAACCGTCATTGACCCGGTATATTTATCGTTAGACATACCAAAGGAACTTTAATGCACGTACGCAGCGGTGTAATCGCGGCATTGATCCCGGTCCAGGTTTTCTGCGTGGGCGGATGTAGGAAAGCTGAAGAACAGGTAATAACGAAACTGTGCGGCAAGTTCAGTTTTCAGGTCGCCGGCAAGAGCGAGGCTTCTAAAGCGAGAGTAACCTTTTACGCGGCTAACGTCCGCTTCCGTGGCTTAGATTTCGCTGATGATCGTTTCAGAACCTCATCGAGCTTCATTTTAGGCGGACAGTTATATGTACTTGACGGACTCGACCACTATCAGGACCGCAATGGAGATCCGCCACTCACGCTTCATATATTGGCATACAGCACAGCTCGGAATACGGTTTCCGTTCAGTCGACACCTTGCACTTTTCCAGGCTCAGCCAGCGCTTTCGATAACATGAAGGCCGCTATCTCAGAAGTATGGAATATCCACGTAGAACTCGAATCACCTGAGTATGATAGTCAACGCAGCACTGCAAGGTGACGGGCGTGTCTGAGATGATGCGGCTACGGGGAAATGAAAAAAAGGGGTCAGGCTCTACATATCAAAACTTAAAGCGCAACTTATCGATCCTTTGCCATGTTAACTGACGAAGAACAAATCCGGGCAGTCGTACAGACATGGATGTCCGCTACCAAAGCCGGTGACGTCGATACCGTGCTCAACCTAATGACTGACGACGTCGTCTTTCTGCTGCCGGGTCGACCGCCTATGAATAAGGCGGAATTCGCGGGACTATCGCGTGTACCGCTCGGTAGCCCTCGTCCAAAATTTGAAGGCGTGTCCGAGATTCAAGAAGTCCAGGTCTCCGGCGACATGGCGTTCATTTGGACGAAGCTTTCGGTCACCCTCACTCCGCCCGCAGGCGCGCCGATGGAGCGCGCAGGACACACGCTAACCGTCTTCCGCCGTGTGAACGGCAGATGGCTCCTGGCGCGAGATGCCAACCTTCTATCGCCGGTTCAGCGCTCAAATAACTGACATCGGAGGCTGAATCGTGTTTCGAGCCCTAGTCACAATTCTCTTAGTAGGCGGAATTGCGTTTTCGTATACAGATTTAGAAAGCGAATCGGTATTTGCCTCAAGAGTCCTTCCGTTGATCATTTTTGTAGCGTTAATCGCGCTTGCTCTATGGTTTGTCGCTCTTTTTAATAAGCTAGGCGTTAAACAAACAACGGATCCTGCTGATGCATCTAGTGGGGGAGGCATCTCCGGTTGTGATGGAGACAGCGATGGCTCATGTTAGAAGCTTAAAAAAATAGGCTCAGATAACAGTCCACGCAGGCGCAGTAGCGTACTGCGCCGAATGGTGTAATAACAGGCATCGGAGTATTGTTGAACCGGTTCGCTTGAGTTCTGCGGTTCCAGCTTCGATCTGCGTCTAACTAATATGCGGCGTAATACGCTACGCTATTACGTCCTACAACGAGAATCGTGATCAGATCACAATTATCACTACTATTCGTCGAATCCGTGATCTGTCCCATTTTCCAATACCGCTTTACGACTAAAGGAGGTGCTATCGATCATTGATCATGCAGGGGGATTAATCGGTTAGTGCGGCAACTCGTCGCATGCGCCGATGTCGTGCCGATGTCCGACATCAGAGACATCAAAAAAAAATCACAACAAGGAGATTACGATGAAAGCAAAAATAGTATTGGGCTGGGTGCTCGGGTTGTTGCTCCCCTCCGCTGCAATAGCGCAGCAAAACCTATCAGCGTTTAATCCGGCGGCGGTCAAGCAAGTGTTGAACCGTTCGGACGTGAAGGCGTCGCTCGTGGATATCAAAAAGCTCGACACCTCGCGTTTGCAATTGGTGCGCGGTTTGGGGTTTGAAGACGGCGCGATGTGTGTCACACCGATGCCGATCGCGGCACCCGATATCGATTTTCACCGTTCGTTGTTCGTGCATGACGATGCCACGCTGACCGCGGGCAATTTCAGCTTACGCCGCACGCTGCAAAAACTCGCGGACGATGTCGTCGCATCGGTGCCGGGCGTGACCCCGGAAGCGATCTTCCAGCAATTCTTGGACACGCAGAACGATACCGCCAACCAAGTCACGGGGGCGGGCAATCCGCATTGCAGCGATAACAACGGCAAGGTCAATGGCATGCCGTTCAACAAGTGTCCACGATCGGAAGGGATTGAAGCGACGGGAACACCGGCGGACATTACCAGCCGCATCAACAACGACTACAAACCGATCGCGCTCGTCAATCGGCTCGATCTCGCCGATCAAGGCTGGCGTAACTGCGGCGAACATCGCATCGTGTACGGCAAGAACGCGGGTGGCATTCAGAAAAATCTCATCATCTTCGAGGCGGTGTTGCCGAATCCGAAACCGGGATGCCGTTCGGGTTGTCGCGACGTGATCGAGTTCTGGGTCGATTTGTCGAACGACCCGAACCCGGCGAGCCGCGCCGGTAAGCTGGAAAATTTCTACTACAACGGCTTGCCCGGGTTCCGGCCGGTGGTGCATACGAGCCACTATGCCTCCGGCGTTTCGTCGGTGTACGGTGGATCGGGTAGCGGACAGATACGTACCAATCAATTTTTGTTCCGCACCGGCATGGGCCAAGGCCCGTGGACGCTTAAAGAGTTCAAGACGCTGTTGAGCTGCGCCGGCGGCACCTGCGACTACGATATTTTTCCGAATAGCGTGAAGGTGAATCCGTACGGCGTGCTGTGGAATCGCGATATCGCGACCGGCGCGGCAACACCGGCGGCCCCGATCGACAACGGCTTCGCGACGCCGATCGCGGGTGTTGCGGCATTGGCAACGGCGTTTCAAGGTGACGTGATCGCGCAGGTGACGGCTGCGCGCTTGGCGAATCCCGATCTCAACTCGATTACGTACGAAGTGAAGCTCGACAAAGATGCCGCCGAGAGCCAATCGCAAAGCCCAACGTTCGATCACTATCCGAACCAGTTCAACGCCGCGGCGGATGCGACGTTTCGCAATAATCTGAATGCGGTCGCTTCTGGCTTTGGGCTGACGGGCGCGCAGATCGTCAACCGCGCCACGGCGATGAGCTGTGCCGGTTGTCACTTGCCGAACGGATTCGGGCTCACGAATGCGAACGCCATCGGCCCCGGCATGAGCTGGCCGAGCGCGCTCGCGTTCGTGCATGTCGATACGCTGCCGATGGTGTCGCTGGCCGGGCAAGTGGGATTCGATGCCACGAAATTCGGCGGCAATGCCCAAGGGTTCAACATATCGCCTGCGCTACTCACCACGTTCCTCCCCGCGCGCCGCAACACGCTGACGAATCTTGCGAACCAAGACGTCTGCGACTGCGTGCGCAAACCGGGACCGCTGAGCGCGACGCTGGTGGGCCGGCACAAGGAGATCCTCGTTCAGTCGAACAAGAAGCTCGGCAGCGACCTCGCCGCGACGCGTAAGGCGTTCTCGCAAAAGGAAAGCGTGAAGGCAAATGATTTACGGCAACTGTTTATGCAACAGAAGGCAATCATTGCCAAGGCCGAACAGGCGCGCAATACCGAGTTTCAAAGCATCGGGATCAAGTTCGAATCGCCGTCGCTGAAGCCCGCGCCGGTGATCCTCTCCAACGAACGGCTTCCGGTCGATCGATTACAGAAACTCAAGGCTGAGAAGATGGATCAGATCGTAAAGTCCGAACCGCCGCGCGAGACCATCACGGGCTCGTTCCGCTCGCATTAAACATCGGTAGATCAACGCGCACTCCACTGCTGGGGTGCGCGTTGATTCTTTAATGTACTATCCCCGACATGAGACCACGGATAACGCTACTGACACTCGGCGTCGACGATCTGGAGCGCGCGGTGCGGTTTTATCGCGACGGGCTTGGGTTGAAAACCGACGGGATCATCGGTACCGAATTCGAGCACGGCGCAGTCGCATTCTTTGAACTCCAATCGAACTTGAAGCTCGCGCTGTGGCCGCGAACCAGCATCGCCCACGACACTGGGCTTAAACTCACTCCTCCGAGCCCCACCGAGTTTACGATCGGCCACAACGTTTCATCAAAATCCGAAGTGGACGCAACGATGACGCAAGCCACAAACGCAGGCGCGACCATCATCAAGCCAGCGCACGAAACGTTTTGGGGCGGCTACGCTGGATACTTTCAAGACCCGGATGGACACGTCTGGGAAGTCGCGTGGAATCCGCAGTGGGTTTTGGCGGACGACAAATAAGCGACGCTTACCCCTGGCGACCAGTACGAACCGGCTGGTAAAAAATAATCATAGTGTCTAACAAATGATGTATGTGGAGTAGTCCGCGGCAAATGCTTTTATTAACACATACGGCAGAATTTATCAGCAAACTCGTCGCACTCCTTTGCGACATGCGCTCATTGAAGGGCCACTGACATGCCAGGAATCGATCATATCTATATCGCCGTGGCCGATATGACGCGCGCGGAAAAATTTTATGATGTGGTGATGGCGGTGTTGGGCTTTTGTAAAAAATGAATTTCAATTCCGCGGCGAGCGGCACGTTCAATACTACAATCGCCACTTCGGTTACGTATTACGCCCCGCGCGCGCAGCGGAGTCACGACCCTTACGCGCCGGGTTTGCATCATTCTGCCTGCGTGTGGAAGGCGAAACAGAAGTAAGGGCCGCGGCCACCGCGCTCAAGGCAACGATATCGCCGTCCGTGGTCCTAAGTTATGCCCGGAGTACGCACCGGATTATATTGCGATTCACCTGACCGATCTGGATGGCGTGCGCTGGAGATTACCAACGCCAAGAGCGGCGCCAACAACACGACACCTGGGCCACGCCGAATAAGCCGCTATATC
>CAZCAK010000168.1:0-3581 GCA_964496605.1 uncultured Acidiferrobacteraceae bacterium
AGCAGGCCCGAGAATTTGAGGATGATCGCCACGGAGCTGGAGGATAGACCATCCAGCTTGGCTTTGTCGGCGGCGGACATGGCCCCGTCGGCGGTGGGGGTGGCATCGGGGAGGGTGAGGGTGCGCTCATTGACCTCGGGGTGGGCGCACCGCCGCCATGTCCATCGGAATGGCATTCGTCAAGCGATTCCCTTGACGTTGCGGATCTTTGGCGTCTCGACCCAGTCCTGCATGGGGATGCCGTAGATCGCCTCGATTCGGCGCGCGAGCCGCATGCCAGGGTTGCGCTTCCCTTCCACGATGTACTGCACCTGGGTGGTCGAGCACAGGAGTCGCGCTGCCGTGGCCGGGTTGCCGTCCTTCTTGACGAGCTTCGCGAAGCGTTTGCGGGTTTGATCGGGGGACATGACGCGAACCTAACAGAAGTTTCGCGTTTGGTGTGAACAAAGGATGGAGGGAAGGAGGCGTCACTCGTGTCTTGTCGCCTCGATCCGGGGGGCGCGTGGCGCGTGGCAAGACGGTCGTCGACTTGATCGAGGGATACTGTTCGAGGCGATTTCTCGCCGAAGCGAAAGGCTTAGATTCCGTGACCGAGCGCGCGGTAGCCGTTCGTAGACGGCTTGGAGAGGGCTCCGAGGATCGTACCGAGGATCGTACCGAGGATCGAGTTGTCATCGCGATCTTGCCACGTCACCGTGCCGTCACATTCAACCTTGGACGGGCCGACGACGGCCCCTGCCGACAACGCGCACGGGAGCGGCGTCCCCGCCATGTCGATCTTGAAGCGGCAGCCGCAGCGCGAACAGAAGTGGTTGTCCCGGCCTTCGCGCGTGTCCTTGTAATGCTCACGCGTGACGGGGCAGGCGAGATCCTGGCAGACGTCCTTGCAGCGCGCGCAGCGAAACGGGAGCATGGAGCCGCCGACGAACGAGGGCGTGATCGTCCGCATCGGCGATTCGGTGGACTCGTCTCCATAACAACCCTCGAAGATCCCCCAGAAGCCGAGGAGGGGGCGCCCCTGGATGAGATTCATGCCAACAGCTCCAGGTCGCCGACGCGTCCGACCACGTGAAGCCCGCACGTCGCGAGGACTTCGCGGATCGCCTCCGCGCCAAGAACGTCGACCTGATCCTGATCTGCGCCTAGGAGAAGCGACTGGATGTCGGCCAACGCCTTGATCTGATCCTGCTGGCTTGGGTTCCAGAAGTCGAACGCGCCGCCCGTCGGATCTTCCTCTTCGGGAAGCGCAAGGACGGCCTTGGCGACCATGTCCGAGACGTCGTCCGGATCGGCCGCCGTGGAGACGAAGTCCCGTCCTGCGCCGTCGCGAGGGCCATAGCCTTCGGGCGCGATCGCGCCCGCGATCGTCTTCCCGATCTTTGCCGCGCGGTTGCGGCAGACCCAGCCAACAGCCTGCTTCTCGTCGATCGCCCCTGACGGGCACGAGGACGCGATCGCGCGCGCGAGCGCCTCGTGGTCGGCGTCGGTGTACGCGGTTCGCACGGACATGGGTGCGCCTCCGCCTAGGACATGGTATCCGGTGAGCATCACGTTCTGCCCCTTGAACTTCGACACGTCGACGTCCTTGCCTGGCTTGTCGAGCGTGTTGCCGCGGACGAAGGTCGCGACAGCGTCCGTTGGGATCTTCGTCGAGGCTGATCGGACCGCAATGTCGAGCGGCTCACGCCCTGGCTCGCGATATTCCTTGGTGTCGCCCATGAAGTGTTCACCGTCGTCGACGACGCGGAATTCGACGCCGGGGAAGACGTCAAGGTAGAAAAGCTGTCCGTATGGCCGCCATGCAGCCGGATCGCCGGAAGCCGAGACCCAAGGCGCGCTGCCCGCCAGGACGTCTTCCAAGTAGTGGAGGGCGTTGCCTTTGCGATCGACTGGGGGACCTTCCTCGCGTTTTGCCGCCGCGGTCTTCGCGTCGAGTGGGTGGTAGGTCGTGAGGCGGACGCGGAGTGTGCCCCCGTGGCCGCCGTGGGAAGATCCATCCAGGAAGGCCGCAGACGCGGACGCGCTGCGCGGCCAGGCGAGGATCGCGATCCCGGCTCCGCCGGCCGCAAGCAGGGCAGGAAGCCACATCATCCAACGTACCTCTTGGTCCCACGAACACGCGCCTTGATGCGCTCCCAGAATCCAGCAAGTACATCCGGATGGACGGCGACGTACCAGAAATCCTCATGTCCCGGCCAACTCTCGATCACCTCATCCAGGCGAATGACGACAAGTTGTTTGAAGGGGGAAGGTACATATGTGCCGGAACCGATGACGTTGCTTGTTTGATCCGTCTTGATCATGCCGGTCACGGTGCCCTTGACCGTCTTGTCCGACATGTTCATGGTGGACCATTTCCCATTGGGACCACGCCGTCCATGCCCGCAGAACGCGACGACGTTCGACGTGCGTACGGAAACACGGCTGCCAATCTGGGTAGTCACTGGCTCTCTCGCACGAGGGACGACCCCTTGACCTTCGCCGCCGTCGCTACAATTGCGGCCATGATCTGCGGGCCGAACAAGAACGCGACAAGAGCCGCGCCGCCGATCCCGATGATCCACCCCCACGGGATCGACGGCAGCGACCACGGCGGGGAGGGCTTGTCGACCGAGGGCGTGAAGACCGCGTTCGCGAGAGCGGACGGCGCGGGCGCGTTTCGCGTCGTCGACGTCGGCGGAGCACCCGGCGTCGTCCCGGTCCACTGCATCGACGCGGCGATCTTCGCCATGAGATCCGAGGCGTCCTGCCCGATCTGTTTCGCCTCGTTGGCCCTCAACCATTTTGTTTGCGTAGCCGCCGCCGGCCCAAGCGCCGACCAGCCCTTCGTGAGCTTCTCCCAGCTCGCGTACACCGCCTCGACCGCCGATTCCCATTGATAAGGGCGGTGCAGGGAGTCGAAGTAGGCGACGAGCTGGTTGATCTCGCGTTCGGCGGCATCATACGTCTCCGTACCATCGGACAGCGCGCCGACATGTGCCTTCCGCTCTTCAATCTTCCGCGCGACGGCCTCCGCAAGTGCGTCCACGTCGGCCCCTGGGATCTCACCGTCGCCATCGTCGTAGATGAACGGGACCTGGAGCGCATAGCCCGCGGGGTAGGACCATGGCCCCCAGCCGCCTCCGCCGTGATGTCCGCCATGCCCGCCCCCGCCTCCGTGGCCAAGGATCGCGTATCCAGTCGGCGGAGCGCCGGTCATGCGCTGCGTGAGCGCGGCGAAGCCCTTCATGCCCGCGACGTCGAATAGCTGGCTGCCGCCCCGCACGCTCGCGAATTCGAGCTTGGCGAACGCCTTCTTCGTCCCGTTGGCGAGGGTCACGATCACGCTCTTCGGCGCCTCGTAGGCGGCCGTCGACGGATCCCCAAGGTAGCCCTTGAATCGCTCGCCTCCGGGAGTGACGACCACGCGGACCGGATTTTCGAACCGCGTGGACGCGAGACCCTTGGGGTTGACGATGACGACCGTCGGGGAAGTGATGACGTCAGCGACGGGGACGGCAACCCCGAAGAGATGGCTCTGTGCGAGATCCTGCCGATCGCGCTGTCCGCGAAACCGGATCGCGTCGTCGAACGCGTCGATC
>CAZCAK010000168.1:3681-4847 GCA_964496605.1 uncultured Acidiferrobacteraceae bacterium
TCCGGCGTCCCGATCCCGAGACGTCCATCGACGGGCGCCTTGCCGAACGAGACCACGTCCTTGCGATAATGCACGGGCTCGTACTTCACCTCGGCGTGCCTCTCCCTCGCCGCGGCGATCGACGTGGTCGTCCGATCGCCGCCCGTCGCACCGATCACGCGGCCGTCGCCCACGATCAGCATCACGTGGCTCACCCCATTCCGGCCGTAGAACACGGCGTCGCCCGGCTGCGCATCGGTCTCGTCGATGCACTCGACGGCCTTGTGGAGATCGGAGGACGTGTAGCGCTTCATCGTCCCGCGCGGGACGATGCCTGCCGCCTCCCACGCGGCGCCGACTGCGCCTTCGCAGTCAAGACCCTTGTCCGGATCCTTGCCGCCCCACAGGTACGGCGTGCCGCGGCGATCGACGAGGAACTGCACGGCCGCCTGGCGCATCGCGATCTCATCGCGAGGAGCCGGAGCCGGAGCCGGAGCCGCGGGAGCGTTGCCTTGCGGGGACGCCATCGCGCCGAGGACGTGGTAGCCGGATCGCATTCGTTACCCGAGGAACTTCCACAGCGCGACCCCGATCGCGCCGAGGCCGACGATGCCTCCGATGGCCCAGGCCGCGGTCTTGGCCCGCGCCGCTTCGTCCCTGGCGCGCTGCGTCTCGAACTGCGCCTGCATCTGCGCCATCTGCATCTGCGTCTGCACCTGTTGCTGCTGCGGAGGCTTCGAGGCACCCGAGAAGAACGAGGAGAACGCGTCCCCCAGATCGAAGCCCGCGCCGACGCTTTCGCCGAGGATCGTATAGCCGTTCATGGATGCTCCTTGACCGTGGATGCGCGGTTTCTTCGTCGATTTCGGCTGATTCGAGCGCGGCATGACCGTCGACGTGTTCGCCTTGGTCACGGTCGACGCGTCCTTGTTGGCCGGCGACTGGTTTGCCGTCGCGGTATTCGTCGTCTTGTCCTTCTGGATCGCGGCCCGGAGCGCCTGCTTGACCGAAGCGCGCTCCTTTCGAAGGGCGGCGCGCGACTGCTTGAGGCTCTGCGCCTTGGCCTTCGTCGCGGCCGTCATGGGCCTTGCTGTCGCCTTGATCAAGGTGTGCAGCGCAGAAGTCTGCGCATGGACGGTCGACGTCTTCTGGTGCAGCGCCTTGGCGTTCTTGATCGCCGCGGCTGC
>CAZCAK010000169.1:0-4845 GCA_964496605.1 uncultured Acidiferrobacteraceae bacterium
TACGAAGAATTCAAGGGCACCGGCAATATGGAAGTCCATCTCGATCGGCGTCTGGCAGAAAAGCGGGTATATCCCTCGATCAACATCAATCGTTCCGGTACGCGGCGCGAGGAATTACTGCTCGATCCGACCGAGATGCAAAAGATTTGGATCTTGCGCAAACTGCTGCATCCGATGGACGATCTCGACGCCTCCGAATTCCTGCTCGACAAACTCAAATCGACCAAGAACAACGCCGAATTTTTCGATTCGATGAAGCGTTAGACTTAATCGACCAGCTTGCGCGCCAGCATTATGCCGTCGCGCACGGTGATTAAGCTCGCGGCGACGCGCGCGTCTTGCGCTACACGGCGATTGAACGCCACGATCGCATGATCGCTCGCCTTCTCCGGCGCCAATACTTGTCCCGACCACAAGACGTTATCGGCGATTAATAAGCCGCCGCGGTGCAGTAGCGGTAGGGCGAGCTCGTAATACGCCGGGTAGTTTTCCTTGTCGGCGTCGATGAACACCAAATCGAACTGCTGTCCTTGCAGCTGACGCAGCGTATCGAGCGCGGCACCTAAACGAATTTCAATCTTATTGCCGTGCGGGCTGCGTTTAAAAAATCCGCGTGCAATGTCTGCGCTCGCGACATTGATCTCGCACGAGATCACGTGCCCATCGGCCGGCAGGGCTTCGGCCATGGTCAAGGCCGAGTAGCCGGTAAATAGGCCAATTTCCAATACGCGTCGCGCCGCGGTAAGCGCAATCAGCTGGCGTAAGACCGCGCCCTCTAGCGGACCGATCAACATCTGCGCATCCGAACAATGTTCGCGCGTGTATTGCGCCAATTCGTTTAATAAGGCCGACGGTGCCAGCGAGTGCTGCGCGGCATATTGCTCCAGCGCCGGATCGACGATCGGTTTCATGGCACTAGTGTAACCGAGTCGGCGCGTTACACTATCGGTCGTCAGCGTCTCTATGGATACCAACGACTCCGCAAGCACACAGTGGCAAACGGCAATCGCACGATTGCCGGAATGCTTACGTGCCGATGTGATGCGCGTCGCACATACCTGTGCCGCGCAAGACGCGACTTATTTGGCCGCAGCACCGCGCGTATGGGCCGCGAGCGAATTCGTCGCCGAGGTCTGTCTGCAGCACACCGAGATTTGGAGCGAATTGGTGGCGAGCGGCGATCTCGCGCGGGCCTACGAGGCGGGCGAATTCCAACAAAAATACGCCGTCGATTTTGGCGCCGATGTCGCGCGCTGCAAACATGAATTGCGGCGCTGGCGTCGGCGCGAGCTGGCGCGTATCGCGTGGCGCGATCTCGCCGGCAGCGCCGATTTAGCCGAAACCATCGCTACGCTTTCGGCATTTGCCGATCATTGCATTGCAATCGCGCTTAGTTGCGCCGACGCCGCCATGCGCGAGCGCCACGGCGTCCCACGCTCGACCGATGGTACGGTGCAGCAATTAACCGTGTTCGCCTTGGGTAAGCTCGGTGGCGGCGAGCTGAATTTTTCCTCCGACATCGATCTGGTGCTGGGCTATGCCGAAGATGGTGACACCGACGGTGGGCGCGCTTTAAGCAATCACGAGTTCTTCTTACGCGTCGCGCGCGAGTTCACCGGCATCTTAAGCGAGGCCACCGGCGATGGCTTTGTGTTTCGCGTCGATCTGCGTTTGCGGCCAAACGGCAATAGTGGGCCCTTGGCGCTCAGCTTCGACGCCATGGAAATTTATTTTCAAACGCACGGTCGCGAATGGGAGCGCTACGCCTGGATCAAGGCGCGCGCCGTTGCCGGCGATGTCGTCGCAGGCGCGGAACTGCTGCAGCGACTGCGGCCTTTTGTGTATCGCAAGTACATTGACTTCGGCGCGTTGGCGGCGATTCGCGCCTTGAAGGACAGCATCGCGCGTGAACTGGAACGCAAGGGTCAGGGGCATAACATCAAGACCGGCTGGGGCGGTATTCGTGAAATCGAATTTATCGGCCAGGCATTTCAGCTAATCCGTGGCGGGCGCGATCCGGCGTTGCAAGCACGTCCGATCCAAACCGTATTGCCGCTACTGGCGCAGCGCCAATATCTCACCGCGGTGGCGGTGGACGATTTATTGGCGGCGTATGTTTTTCTGCGCAATACCGAGCATCGTTTGCAGATGTTGCGCGATCGCCAGACGCATGTATTGCCCGACGATGCCTGTGAGCGTGAGCGGCTGGCTTTCTCGATGGGTTGCGACAGCTGGGCGCAATTCGCACAGTTATTACAGCGGCATCAGGCAAAGGTGCATACGTATTTCGAGCAAGTCTTCAGTGCGCCGCAAGCCGATGCCGCGAACAGCGCCGGGACCGATGCGGCGATCTGGGGCAGTGACGACGCGGCGGCGCAACAACAAGCCTTGATGCATCTCGGCTACTCGATACAAGACGCGGAAACCGCCGGCAACCTTATTCGCGGCTTGCGTCACGGCAGTGCGTATCACGCCTTCTCGACGCACGGACGCGAACGCATGGATGTGCTGATGCCGTTATTGATCGCAGCTGCGGTGAAGACGCCGGCGCCGGCGCTGACGTTGCAACGGCTTATTAAACTCATCGAGGCAATCGGTCGGCGCTCGGCGTATTTCGCCCTGTTGATCGAAAATCCGATGGCGCTGTCGCAACTGGTGAAGCTGTGCGCCGCCAGCGCCTGGATTGCCGATTGGTTGGGTTTGCATCCGGTGTTGCTGGACGAATTATTGAATCCAGCGACTCTCTACACGCCCTTGTCACGCAGCGCCTTAAACGAAGAACTCGATGCGCGCCTCGGCGCGGTGGCACCCCACGATCTGGAGGCGCAGATGGAAGTCTTGCGCGAGTTTCGTCACGGCCACGTCCTGCGCGTCGCCGCGGCTGAGATCGGGCCGGGCTTGGCGCCGGAAGCGGCGCGGCATTTCCTGTGCGATATCGCTGAGACGGTAGTGGCGCGCTGTCTTGCCATTGCGCGATCCGATCTCGCGACGCGCCACGGCGTGGCGCGCTGCGGCAAAGACACGCTCGGCTTCGCGGTTATCGCCTACGGCAAACTCGGCAGCTTCGAGCTCGGTTACGCCTCCGATCTCGACATCATTTTTTTGCATGAAGCTTGTGCCGAACCTGGTATGAGCGACGGGCCGCGACCGCTATCGGTGGAACAATTATTCGCGCGGCTGGGGCAACGCCTGATTCATTTATTGGCGACACGCACCGCCGCCGGATTCCTGTATCAGGTCGATATGCGCCTGCGGCCGAGCGGCCAGGCCGGACCCCTGGTCACCAACCTGCAGGCATTTGCCGATTACCAGGCGAAGGAGGCGTGGATTTGGGAACATCAGGCCCTGGTGCGGGCACGCGCGATTGCGGGCGATGCTGGCGTGATGCGGCGTTTTGCTGAAATCCGCCGCGAGATGTTGTGTCGCGAACGCGAGCCGGAGGCCTTGCGCCAGGCGGTGTTGGAGATGCGTGCGCGTATGGCGGCGGCGCAGACGGCCCATAGCGCCGAGGCGTTCGATCTCAAACATGACCGCGGTGGTATCGTCGATATTGAATTTATGGTGCAATATTGGGTATTGCGCTGGGCGGCGAAGCACCCGCAGTTGGTCGCGAATACCGAGAACGCGCCGATCCTGGCCGAGCTGCGAACCGCGGGTTTGGTTGCGGCGGATCAGGCCGAGGTGCTCATCGAGGCCTATCATCGTTATCTCTCCATCGAGCAACGATTAAAATTAATGGAACATCGGCCGCTGGTACGGCGTGCCGATCTGGGTTCGACGCCGGCGCAAGTGGCGGCGGTATGGCAAGCAGTTTTTAACGAGAGGTAATCCTATGTCGATGGCGGATCGTGATGGTGTGATTTGGTATGACGGCAAGCTCGTGCCCTGGCGCGAGGCGACGACGCATGTATTAACCCACACACTGCATTACGGCATGGGCGTATTCGAAGGCGTGCGCGCATACAAGACCGCTGCGGGCACCGCCATCTTTCGCCTCGCGGCGCATACCGACCGCCTGTTTCGCTCGGCGCATATCTTAGGGATGCCGATGCCCTACGATAAAGAAACGATCAATGGCGCGGTTTGCGATACGGTGCAGGCGAATCAGCTCGAATCGGCCTATATCCGTCCGATGTGTTTCTACGGCGCCGAAGGTATGGGCCTGCGTGCCGATAATCTGAAGGTGCATGTGATCGTCGCGGCGTGGCATTGGGGTTCGTATTTAGGTGAGGCGGCACTGGAAAAAGGCATCAAGGTACGCACCGCGTCGTTCAACCGTCATCACGTCAACATCACGATGTGCCGCGCCAAGGCGAACGGCAATTATATGAACTCTATGCTCGCCCTGCGCGAGGCGCAAAGCGCCGGTTGCGACGAGGCCTTATTGCTCGACACCGAAGGCTACGTATCCGAAGGCAGCGGTGAAAATATTTTCCTTGTGCGTGACGGCGCCTTGTACACGCCGGATCTGACTTCGGCACTGGACGGCATCACGCGCGATACCGTGTTCACGCTCGCGGCGGAGCTCGGCATACCGGTGAAGGAAAAGCGCATCACGCGCGACGAGGTGTACATCGCCGACGAGGCGTTTTTCTGCGGCACCGCCGCCGAGATCACACCGATTCGCGAACTCGACGGTCGCGCTATCGGTGCCGGCAAGCGCGGGCCCATCACCGAGAAATTACAAAGCATCTACTTCGATCAAGTGCAGGGACGACGCAAACAACATCCGGAGTGGCTGAGTTTGGTGGCCGCGCCGCGCGCAGCACAGGCCGGCGGTAAACGGTAACTTAAGGTATTCGACGATGGCAAAAGAAATTCCCGCAAACGCGCAAAATCGCTACG
>CAZCAK010000170.1:0-2917 GCA_964496605.1 uncultured Acidiferrobacteraceae bacterium
TACAGGAAATGACCTGCGCGTCTTGTGTCGCGCGTGTAGAAAAGGCACTCAAAAACGTGCCGGGCGTGTTGGATGCGGAGGTGAATCTCGCGACCGAGTCCGCGAGCGTTAGCGTGGTACGCGGCGCGGTAACCGCGCCGCAATTAATCCAGGCGGTCGTCGCCGCCGGCTACGGTGCGCACGCGCTGGACGCGGGCACGACGCGCCCACAAACCCAATCCAAAGACGGCTGGCCAGTGCTACTTGCGGCACTATTCGCGGCGCCCTTGGTGGCGCAAATGTTCGGATTATTATTCGGCGAACACTGGATGTTGAACGGCTGGCTGCAACTCGCATTGGCGACGCCGGTACAATTTGGATTCGGTGCACGGTTCTATCGCGCCGGATATAAGGCGCTCAAGGCGCGTACCGGCAATATGGATTTATTAGTTGCGCTCGGCACCAGCGCTGCCTATGGCCTATCGCTATTTCAATTATTACGCCACGGCGCGCACACACCGCATCTCTATTTCGAAGCCGCGGCGGTGGTGATCACTTTAGTGCTATTGGGTAAATGGCTCGAGGCGCGCGCCAAACGGCAAACCACCGCGGCAATTCGCGCCCTCAACGCGCTGCGCCCCGAGACCGCGCGCGTCGTACGTGCAGGCGAGGAAACCGAGGTACCGATCGAAGCCGTCAAACTCGGCGACGTCGTCGTCGTGCGTCCGGGCGAACGCGTCGCGGTCGACGGCGTTGTGATCGAAGGCATGAGCCATGTCGACGAATCGTTGATTACCGGTGAGAGCTTGCCGGTGACCAAGGCGATCGGCGCGCAGGTGATCGGCGGCTCGATCAATAGCGACGGTGTATTGCGTGTACGCACTGGGGCGATCGGCGGCGAAACCACGCTCGCGCGCATCGTGCGCCTAGTCGAATCGGCGCAAGCGAAGAAGGCGCCGATTCAGCGTCTGGTCGATCGCGTAAGCGCGGTGTTCGTGCCCATTGTCATCGGGATCGCAGCCGTGACACTGATCGCCTGGGGTCTCATCAACGGCAACTGGGAACAGGCATTGTTAAATGCGGTCGCGGTCCTCGTCATCGCCTGCCCCTGTGCCTTGGGACTTGCCACACCGACCGCGATCATGGCCGGCACCGGCGTCGCCGCGCGACATGGGATTCTTATTAAAGATGCCACGGCGCTGGAAATCGCCCACGCCGTCGGCGTCGTCGCGTTCGACAAGACGGGCACGCTGACGCTCGGCAAACCGACACTGACCGCGGCGGTGCCGTTGACCGGCACGCGCGCGGAATTGCTGACGCAGGCGGCGGCGGTACAAAGCGGCAGCGAACATCCCTTGGCGCAAGCGGTGCTGGCAGCGGCGAAACAGGAACGGCTCAACATTACACCGGCACGTAACGCACAAGCACTCCCCGGTCGCGGCATGGCGGCCAGTGTCGGCGGCGCCGAATTGCGCTTGGGCAGCGCGCGACTCATGCAGGAACTCAAGATCGATACCGCGCCCTTGGCGACGCAAGCCGTGGCGCTACAAACCGCCGGCAATACCGTGTCGTGGCTGGCGCGCATCGATGGCACACCGCATCTACTCGGTGTGCTTGCCTTCGGCGACAGCGTTAAGCCGACCGCGGCGCATGCGATTGCGGCGCTGCACGCACAAGGCATACGCAGCGTCATGTTGAGCGGCGACAATCGCGGCGCCGCCACGGCGGTGGCGCGCGTGCTCGGCATCGACGAGGTACGGGCGGAGATTTTACCGGGCGACAAAGCGGAAGCGATCGCGCAGCTAAAGACGCAGGCGCACGGCGCGCGCGTCGCGATGGTGGGCGACGGCATCAACGACGCGCCGGCATTGGCCGCGGCCGACGTCGGCATGGCCATGGGCAGCGGCACCGACGTCGCCATGCACGCCGCCGGTGTCAGCCTGATGCGCGGCGATCCGGCGCTCGTGGCCGATGCAATCGATATCTCGCGGCGCACGTATCGTAAGATTCGGCAGAATCTATTTTGGGCGTTTATCTACAATATCGTCGGCATCCCGCTCGCCGCCTTCGGTTTGCTCAATCCGGTCATCGCGGGTGCCGCGATGGCATTCAGCAGCGTCAGTGTCGTGACCAATGCGCTATGGCTACGGCGCTGGCAGCCACGCGCACCGGAGGCGAGGCAGTGAAGCGCGATTACTTTAATATCGGCACCGCCGCGAAACAGTCGGGCGTGTCGGCGAAAATGATCCGCCATTACGAATCGCTCGGGCTTCTAACGCGCGTACCGCGTACCGACGCCGGCTATCGCCAGTACGGTGAGCGCGAGGTGCACATTTTGCGTTTCATTCGCCGCGCGCGCGATCTCGGTTTCGGCATGCACGAGATCGAGTCGTTATTGCGCTTATGGCAAAACCGCAAACGCGCCAGCAAAGACGTCAAGCGTATTGCCTTGGCACGGATCGACGATCTCGAACGACGCATCGCCGAAATGCAAACCATACAGCGCGCACTACGACATTTGGTACACAGTTGTCACGGCGACGCGCGCCCGGATTGCCCGATTCTGGACGACCTCGCGGGCGCACCCCCACGGCGGCACGCGTTATAATCGATTCATGGAGACACCGCCGCGCATCGCGCCGATTCGCTTCTACACCGAAGACGAGCTCGACGAACTCGAGCGTACCGATCCCGACAAGGCCTACCGCATCGCGCGCGCACAGGCGATGGCGGCGCGCAATGCACCGCGTGTGGTCGATACCTCGCAACCGCCGGATGCGAGCAAGGTGCAGCAAGCGGTGGAAGATGTGCGGCAGATTTTGCTGCGCGACGGCGGCGACATCGAACTGGTCGAGATCGACGGCGCAACGGTACGCGTACGCATGAAAGGTGCCTGTGTCGGTTGTCCGAACTCGGTGATCGACTTAAAGAACGTCGT
>CAZCAK010000170.1:3017-4785 GCA_964496605.1 uncultured Acidiferrobacteraceae bacterium
CCGTCGAGCGCCTTATACACGAAGAAGTGCAAATGCGGTCCGGTAGTGAAGCCGCTATTGCCCGAGCGCGCGATCGGTTCGCCGGCATGTACGCGGTCACCGAGCTTGACCTTGGCGCTATAGGCCAAGAGGTGATCGTATTCGCCAATGGTACCGTCGGCGTGCTTGACCATGATGTAGTTGCAATAATTCTCCAGCGCGCGATCCGGACCACCGACGTCGTACTCGGTTTTAATGCCGACGACGACGCCGTCGCGCGCGGCGAGTACCGTGGTGCCCATGGGCATATTCCAATCGATGGAATATTCGAAATCGCCGGTGTGACTGAAGGCGCCGTGATAACCCTGATCGACGCGGAAAAATTTTCCCGCCTCGTACGGCAAGGTATAAACGTAATTGTCGTCGTGGTGCGCGTTGAGCGGACCCCAGGTCCATTCATAAGTATGACGATAAGCGTGCGCGACCGCACGATCGAGTGGTTTTAAGGTGAACGCCTTGGTGCGCGCCATGCCCGGATAAGTCGCGGTGTAAGGCAGCGCGACGTTCGCCTGCAAATTGGTGAGCGCCGGATTTAAGCTGACGGTGATTTCCGCGCCCTGGCGGTTGTCGATATAGACGTCGACGTTGTCGCCATTGGGTACCGACACGATGCACATGATATCGCGCGAACATAAGGTATCGGTATCGTTGGTGTCGGCGGCGACCGAACCGCTCGCAAGCGCGAGCAGCGTTGCCGCGAGGCTTAAAGTTTTCATCATCGTTTGGTTCATTCGACTCTTTCGCTCGTGGGCACCCCTGCCCCGTTGCGGTATAACCGCAAGCATTTTTAGGTATTACGATTTCCTGACGAACTTGTTATGTGCTGGTTATTGTTATTTGCGTGCCGCATCCATCGCGATCACGTGAACAAAGCATATCCAAAGCAAATGCGGGGATCGCGTAATACGCGATGGATGGAGGGATTTACTGGGGCGAGCGGCGCGTCTTCGCGCGTTACACTCGAGGCCGTTTTACTATTCTAAGTACTTCGCCTGCCATTGCTGGTACAAGCCGTAGACGTGCTGATAATACGACTGCTTATCCGCGAATTGCTTCGGATCGACCGCATCGTATACATAATAGTTCACGCGATTATTTTTGCTGGTCATGAAGTGCCACATCTTTTGAATCAACGTCTGTCCCGCGGCCCATTCGAAATCCTCTTGCGCCTCGTAATGCAAAAATACCGGCAAGATCGGCACGCCGGTGCGCAGCGAAATATCGAAGGCGCCATAGCGAAACGAATGAAATAAGCGCCGCCCCTTGCAACCGCCCTCGGGATACAAGGCGATATTGCGTCCACTCTTGAGCTCGGTCTCGATACGCTCAGCGGCCGCACGGCGCGATGCCGCCGATTCGCGCTGTACGAATAAAGTGCCGGCGGCGCGATTGATGCGACCGGCCAGCCACCAATCCGCGACTTCGATTTTGGCGAGCGAATAAACCGGAAACAGCGCTGGTACGCCGACGTCTTCAAATGCCGAGGGGTGATTCGCGATCAATAAATATCGCGGCGGCAATGCGACACGATTTTTTTGATGCAGACGCAGATCGACGCCGAGCGCACGCACAAAGGCGCGACACCAGGCGCGAAACAAAACGAAATACCAGGGTTGCAACCAACGATGCGGTAGCCAGGCGAGGAAGTAGAGGAACAAGGTGAAGGCCGCCAACTCGAGCCAACACCAAAGCAACCATATACTGCGCGCGATTGCATACACCATGCGCG
>CAZCAK010000171.1:0-4766 GCA_964496605.1 uncultured Acidiferrobacteraceae bacterium
CGATACCGCTTCGACTAGGCCCAGCATGGCGATCGCAAACGCGCCCGATCCCAAAATTTTAATCGTGCCGAGCGACAAATCCGGCACCGAAAACGGCGGCAGATGCGCCGGAATTTCTCCCACCAACTTTACGCCGTGCGCGTCGCTATTGATGAACAGCCCCGCGAGACTACCGACGATCATCGCGAATAATAATCCTGGCCAACGCGGTTTGTAGATTTGGAAGATAATAGCCGTTGCCAGCGTCAGGCTGGCAATGGTGAAGACGTAAGGGTTGGTATCGCCGAGGTGGCCAAAAAGCGTGATCAAGGTATTAATGAACGACTCGCCCGAGGGGATGGCGACGCCGAAGTAATGCTTTAATTGGCTCGATGCGATTAGCACCGCGGCGCCGGCGGTGAATCCGACGACAACCGAATGCGAGATAAAATTAATTAAGGTGCCAAGACGCGCAATTCCCAGCGCGAGTTGGTAGACGCCGGCGAGGAACGTCAGCGTCAGCGCTAGACTGATAAAGTCGCTGCTGCCCGGCGCTGCGACTTTGCTCACGGTGGCAAATACGACGATCGACAGTGCGGTAGTCGGTCCGGAAATGAGATGGCGCGAGGAACCGAACAAGGCGGCGAAGATCGGCGGCACCATGGCGGTATAAAGACCGTAAACTGGCGGTAGGCCGGCGATCAGCGCGAACGCCACGCCTTGCGGCAACACAATGACGGCACCGGTGAGCCCGGCAAAGAAATCGCTTTTGAGCGTCTCGCGGTTGACTAAATGCAGCCACCGCAAAAACGGGAAAATACGGTTGAGGTAGACATTACACTGGAGGCGCTGGGCCAATTGCATGGGGACGTTCCGAAACCAAAATATGTATTCTAGCGTGTTTAAGCGATCGCATGCCATTGCTCGGACTGGCGCTCAGGGCTCGCGCCGACGTTGTGACTTATGGCTCCCCAAATAAAACCGATCGTGCGAGTGCGTTATCACGTGCCGGAATCGCGGGCGCGGGCCGCAGCGCTCAGCCAAATGCTCGCGGTGCCGTTAGACGAGTACGGTGATGCCCCATGTGATGTTGCCGTCGTGGTCACGCCGGACCGCGTCGAATTACGTGACGGCTCTGCATCGCGTGTCGGTGCGGTCGATGTGGATTTTTTGGCCACGCAAACGCCATTGACGCGACGCATGCCTTTGGTGCGTGCCATTGGCGAACGCAACCGTAGTATTATCGATGTCAGTGCCGGCTATGGAGTCGATGCGCGTTTGCTCGCCGGCCGCGGCTATTTCGTCACCATGATTGAACGCTGCGCGGCAATGGCGGTATTGATTGACGATGGGCTGCGGCGACTGCAGGCGGCGATACCGGCGGTATCGCAGGCGGCAATGTTGCGCGCGCGTTTACAGCTTCACGTCGGCGATGCGCGCGACTTACTACCGGCGCTGCCGGCGGCGGATGTGATCTATATGGATCCGATGTTTCCACCGAAAAGAAAAAAGTCTGCGGCGCCCAATAAAGCGATGCGACTATTGCGCACCCTTGCGGGTGACGATACCGACGCTGCTGAACTATTAGCCATCGCGCGACGTCATGCCAGAGACCGCGTCGTCGTCAAACGCGCAGACGATGGTGCGGAGTTGCTACCGGATCCAGATTTGGTTTTCCGGTCGAAGTTGGTGCGCTACGACGTGTACTGGGCCGAGGCAAAATTTGCCCATGAGTGATCACTGGTTCTTTTGTCGCGAGTTGGCCGCGGACGTGATTACGCTCAGGGGTGACGAGGCGCATCATGCGCTCGCGGTACGTCGTTTGCGTAAGGACGACGCGGTAACACTGTTCGATGGTCACGGCGCGGTCGCAAGCGGTAGGGTGCTTGAGCTTGTGCCGCGTGGCAGCACCCTGACCGTGCGCATCGTCGCACGCACGGTGCAGAATAATACGCCGACGTTGCACTTAGGTTGCGCCATCGCCAAGGGCGATCGACAAGCGCTGCTACTCGATATGGCAACACAACTGGGAATAAGCGATTACACGCCATTGGTATGCGAACGAAGCGTGGTGAAATCGACCGATGCAAGCGCGACGCGCTGGCAGCGCATTTGTCTCGAGGCGTGCAAACAAAGTCGCCGCGCGTATTTACCGCAATTGCATGACGCAAGCGATATCCCAGGCTTTGTTACCGCTGCGGTCGCGCGCGGCGAATCGGTATGGATGGCGCACCCCAGCGGTACCGCGCCGGCGACGCTGCCACGCGGCGAGGTGCACGCCGTGCTGATCGGACCGGAAGGCGGTTTTAGCGATGATGAAGTCGATCGTGCCGTCGATGCCGGCGTGAGCTTAGTGAATCTCGGTAGCGGCATTTTGCGCATCGAGACCGCGGCGATCGCATTATTGGCGTTTCTGAGTTTAGGTAGGTCATGAAACCCGCCGATCATTTTACGCCGGTTGCCCAAGAATACGCACGCTATCGTCCGCGTTATCCCGATGCGCTATTCGATTTTCTGGCAACGCTCGTTGGTGCGCAGGCGCGCGTGTGGGATTGCGCCGCCGGCAGTGGACAAGCGACGGCGGCGCTCGCACAGCGGTTTGCGCAAGTCATCGCGACCGATATCAGCTTCGCGCAGCTACAGCAGGCGCCGCAGCATGCGCACGTGCATTATTATGCCGCGCGTGCCGAGCAAAGCGGTTTGGCTGCGGCATCGGTCGACTTGATTACGATCGCGCAGGCCTTGCATTGGTTCGATTTCGAACGTTTCTACGATGAAGTTCGCCGCGTACTACGGCCGGATGGCATCATCGCGGCTTGGAGCTACGGTCCCTTGCACACCGCCGATGCGGCACTCAACGACGTTGTGCAATATTATTATCGCGAGGTGGTAGGACCATACTGGCCGCCGGAGCGCCAATGGATCGAAGAACGGTATCGCACCATTCCGTTCCCGTTCGATCCCATTACGGTGCCCCAGTTCACGATGATATTCGATTGGTCCTTGGACGATTTAATTGGCTATCTCGCGAGCTGGTCCGCGACTGCACGCTATGTAAAGGCGCGCGGTATGAATCCGTTGATCGATCTGCGTGCGCAATTACAGCCGCGTTGGGGCGCGACGCGTTCGGTGACGTGGCCACTGGCCATGCGCGTCGGACGACTGCGCTAACGGGCGGTCTTATTTGGTGTTTTTGAGCGGTGGTAACGGCAGGGCAACGACGGTGACCCCCATCTGCGTCGCCTCTTTCACGAGTTTGAGCGATCCCAGATCCGTGCCGTATGCACGATGCAGTTCGTCCATGCCCTCGTCGCTGGTGATCCAAAACACACCGTTGCGCCCGCCAAGGGAATTGATTCGTGCACGGGTATTTTCCGTTAAGGGCAGTGGGACTTGCTTTACCTTGGCGTCCACCAGTCGCTTGAACAACATGGGGCGCCATTCGTTGAAGATAATAAAATCGCCGCGCGTTTTACGCATTTCGCTATAGATTGCGCGTGCCACCGGCGTAAAGGGACTGTTTCTAAGATTCACATAGCCAACCGTTGTCGTCGCATATAGCAGTGCTTGACCGCTTCTCCATGCCAACATAGCGCGGTCGAACGTTTCATAGCCCTGCACGGTCTGCAAACCGGCCCATATCAGAAACGGAACTAAGGCGATCGGTTTGGGAATAAACGCCATAAAGTACTTCGCCAGCCCAATAATCGAGAACAGTACAAACGGCACGATGACACTGATCATGCGTGTATCGAGGTCGATGGTTTGTAACTGGCGCAGGACGATTAAAGCCCCGAGATACGTGGCCACCCACACGAGCGGCAAACTTATCTCAGCTACTATCGCCGGCTTCGCAGTACTGCGTCCCCGAGCAGATACGCGCAAAAACGCAACGAAGGCAATAAGTGCCAGTGCGATCGCGAAAGAGACGTAGATCGGAAAATGAAGGAAATTTAATGCCAGCACTTTGCCCAATGTGACGAAATCGGCAACCAAATGTGTCGGCGGTCTTCCACGTTCGGCGCCGGAAAAGTAACCGGAGTAGATTAGATTTCGTACGAACAAGGGCACAAGCGAGAGGATTGCTATTGCCACGGTCAAAGCGCTATGCAACAACATCGCCTTCGATATGCGTCGATGGGCAAGCCAAACCATCGCTAACACACCAGGCAGAAAGGCGAGACCGATGTAGCGTGTGTTTGCAGCGAGACCGAGCATTCCGGCTGCTAGCGCCAACCAAGCAATCTGCGACTTTTTATCGGCTGGCGCGCCAGCGTCCAGGTATTTTAAGCCCGCGAAGTACGCCATGAGGATCAGCGGAATAAAGAGCGTTTCGCTCCAGGCGTAGGTATAGATGGTAAGGATCGGCGGTTGTATGGCGAAAAATAATGCCAGCACCGCCGCCGGTGTCGGAGCGATTAAGCGACGTGCAATGAGAAAAAATAGCGCCAAGGCGACGCACAGGGCAGCGGCATTGAAATATCCTGCTGCCATTTCGGTGCTGTCGGACATGAGCGCAAAAGGCGAAAGTGCAATGGGGTATAACGGCGGCCACATGGTGATCGGCTTATAGCCATCGATGGCCGCCAAATCGAAATTGGTTTGCGCGATGCCATGACCTTGCGTGAAATTTTCCGTTGCCTCTAGATAGAACAGAGAATCCATGGTTGTTGCACCACCGCGCGCGGTTAAGCCGATTACAAGTAAGAAGACCGCGACAATCACAGCTGGTAGTACTACAGTCTCGATATGGTTGCCTGGTTGGTGCTCCATTTCTTCCTCTTGAT
>CAZCAK010000172.1:0-4725 GCA_964496605.1 uncultured Acidiferrobacteraceae bacterium
AAAAACCAGCTTACGCTGGTTCTTAAGATGCACAAAAAACCAGCTTACGCTGGTTTTTTAGTCTTACAGTTTTATCCTCGTACGCGATTAGGCTACCTGGACCGGAATCGCATTACGCGTATGAGTTACGCGATTGTGCGCGTCAACATACACCAAGCGCGGTTTAAAGCTCGCAAGCTCCTTCTCATCCAAACTCACGTAGGCGCATATAATAAGTATGTCGCCGGCCTTGGCCTTATGCGCCGCGGCACCATTCACGGAAATAATCCCCGATCCCTCTTCGGCACGAATCGCATAGGTTGCGAAACGTTCGCCATTCACGACGTTATAAACCTCGATGCGCTCGTACTCGTGAATATCGGCGATATCGAGCAGACGCCCGTCAATCGCAACCGAGCCTTCATAGTCGGGCTCGGAGTGAGTGGCGCGGACGCGGTGTAATTTGGCCCGGAGTAGCGTTCTTTGCATGGTCACCTCACTCACATTATGGCGCCTGGAGCGGGAGTTTCAAACCCAGCTCGACATTGTCGATCAAACGCGTGCGGCCCAGGCGCGCCGCCGCCAAAATCACTAAGTCGCGGTCGCCTGGGCCCGGCAAGCCTAAATCCGTCTGCCGCCGCACGCTGATATATTCCGGCGCAAATCCGGCGGCCTGGAGTGCCGCCATGGCCTGCGATTCCGCGGTGTGACGTGTCACACCCTGTTCCAAGCGGGCGGCGGTCGACTGTAATTCGGCAAATAAGTGATGGGCGATAGCGCGTTCGGCGCGGTTGAGATATTGGTTGCGTGAACTGAGGGCAAGGCCGTCATCGGCACGCACGGTATCCACACCCTCGATCGCGACCGACATGGCCAGATCGGCGACCATCAGACGAATCAAGAGCAACTGTTGATAATCCTTTTTTCCGAAGTACGCCACATCCGGACGCAGCAAATTAAATAGACGATTGACCACAGTAGTGACGCCGGCGAAATGTCCCGGCCGACTGGCACCGCACAAAATATCGCCGACCGCGGGCACCACAACGCGCGTTTGCGCCTCGCGCCCGCGCGGGTACATCGTGGCATCGTCAGGAAAAAATAAAATATCGGCGCCATGACGTTCCAATAACGCGCGATCTGTGTCCGGTGTGCGCGGATAGCTTGCAAAATCCTCCTGCGGGCCAAACTGCAAGGGATTGATGTAGATGCTGACCGCGACACAATCGCAACGCGCACGCGCGGCTTCGATCAGGCATGCGTGTCCGGCGTGCAGATTGCCCATGGTCGGGACAAAACCGATGCGCTGCCCGCGGGCGCGCGCGGCATCGACGAATTCTCGTAGCGCCGCGATCGATTGCGCAATTATCACGTAAAGCTATGCTCGGCGCCCGGAAACGCGCCGCTGCGCACCGCGGCGACGTAGGCGCGAATCGCCTGTTCGATATTGCCGCCGTCGGCGAGAAAATTTTTCGCAAACTTCGGGCGCAGATCGGCGTATAAACCCAACACGTCGTGCAGCACCAGCACTTGTGCATCGCAATCGGCACCGGCACCGATGCCGATTGTCGGTATGCGCAACGACGCCGTAATCTCCGCCGCCAGCGCCGCCGGCACCGCCTCGAGCAATAACAGACTTGCGCCAGCCTGCTCCAAAATCAGCGCCTCTTCACGCAGGCGTTGCGCACTCGGCGCGTCGCGCCCCTGCACCCGAAACCCACCGAGTTGATGCACCGCCTGCGGCATAAGACCGATATGCGCGCACACCGGAATGCCGCGCTCCACCAAAAAGCGCACCGTGTCCGCCATCGGCATCCCGCCTTCGAGCTTGACGATGTGCGCCCCGGCTTGCATCAAACGCCCGGCGCTCATCAAGGCCTGCTCACGATTCGCCTGATAACTTAAGAACGGCAGATCCGCCATAAGCATGGCGCGCTCTAGACCACGCGCGACATTGCGCGTGTGATACACCATATCGTCGAGCGTTACCGGCAGGGTCGAGTGATGCCCTTGCACTACCATCCCGAGCGAATCGCCGACCAGTACGATGTCGACCTCGGCGCGGTCAAGGATACGCGCGAAGCTATAGTCGTAACCGGTCAAGACCGCGATCTTTTCGCGTTGCTGCTTCATCGCCTGCAAGCGGGTTAAGCTGATCGGTTTCATAGTGCCACCGGTAGCGGATTGTAAAAATGCCGACCGCCACCGCGAATTTTTTGCACCTGCTGCAAGAGCGCTTCGAAGTCGGCGGCGTTGTCGATGAAGTTAACCTCGGCGTTGTTGACGATCAATAACGGCGCCGACTGATACTGATAAAAAAAGCGCATGTACGCCTCGTTCAAACGTTCGAGATAAGGCCGATCGATATGACGCTCATAGTCGATGCCGCGCTTGCGGATACGCTCGACCAAGGTATCGACCGGCGCTTGCAGGTAAATGACCAGATCCGGTTGCGGCAGATCCAAACTCAGCTGCGTGTAAACCTGGTCGTATAAGCGCAACTCGTCCGCGTCGAGATTGAGCTGTGCGAACAGGTTGTCTTTTTCTAACAAGAAATCGGCCACGCGTACCGGACGAAACATATCGCCCTGTTTCAACTCCTGCAATTGACGCGCGCGTTGAAATAAAAAGAACAGCTGCGTCGGCAAGGCGAAATGCTGGCGCGAATGATAAAACCGTTCCAAAAACGGATTTTCTTCCGGGCGTTCCAGCAATAAATCGCTGCCGAAGGCCTGCGATAATTTCTGCGCCAGGCTGGTCTTACCGACGCCGATCGGCCCCTCAACCACGATGTAGCCCAGTTTTCGCGATGGATTAGGCGCGTGCATGTGACGCCGGATTGGAGTCGGTCAATCGTTCGATCGCTTGATCGCGACAGGCGCGAAGCCACTCCGCAACCGTGCCGCGACCCGGTATGCGCAAGTCCGGCGCGATCTCGGCCAACGGCGCGAGCACGAAGGCGCGTTCATGTAATCGGGGGTGTGGCAATTGCAGTTGAGGCGTGGCACGGATCTCGTCGCCATACAGCAATAAGTCCAGATCCAAAGTGCGCGGTCCGCCGCTGCGCTTGAGATCACGTACGCGGCCGCGGTGCCGTTCGATCTCGAGCAAGGCGTCGAGCAAGTCGGCGGCGGTCAGCGTCGTGTCGATGGCGGCCGCCGCGTTGATAAAATCGGGTTGGTCGGTATCGCCGACCGGCGCGGTACGATACAAGGACGACACACCGACGAGGCGTGCGTGCGGCAGATTCTGTAGCGCGACAAAACCGGCGCGCACTTGGGCGATCGGATCTTGCAAATTGCTACCGAGGGCGATGTAGGCGCGCGTCTCAGCCACGACGTCTCCGGCGTCGCCGACGCGATTTCTTTACCCCCGGTACGGTTTCCGGTGGTTGTATTGCATCGACCATGCGCTCGCGCGCGTCGCCGTCTGCCGTCTGAAAGTCGGTCCACCACTGCGCCAACTCTTGCGCCTCTTCGCCGATCTCGGCACGCAGCAATAGGAAATCGTAGGCGGCGCGAAAGCGTTTATTTTCCAGCAGCCGAAATGGGTTGCGACCATGACGCCGCGCGAAGCGCGGCTGCATCTCCCAAATCTCGCGCATCGGAAAGCTGAAGCGTTTCGGCAAAGCGATGATGCGCACTTGTTCACGCACCACGAAGTCGACTGCCTGCACCCATGCCGTGGCGCGATTCGCTGCCTGATCGAGACCTTTCGTTTCCAGGGCGATGGCGGGCCACAATAGGGCCGCGAATAAAAATGCCGGCGTCACCGGCTTGTCTTCCGCGATACGGCGATCGGTGTTTTCCAAGGCACGCGGTAATAACAAGCCCATCGCGGCATTGTCTTCCTCGAGCCCGCGTTCGGTCAGCGGGAATAACTCTTGGAATAAACCGTACTCACGCATGAGTGCGTAGGTTTGCGCGGCATAACCGGATTGAAACAGCTTCAGCATTTCCTCGAAGAGCCGCGCCGGCGGCACCGTGGTCAATAAAAACGCCAAATCGCGCAGCGGTGCCGCGGTTTTCGGTTCGAGCGTAAGCCCGAGCTTGCCGGCGAAACGAATCGCCCGCAGCATGCGCACCGGGTCTTCGCGATAGCGCTGTTCCGGATCGCCGATCACGCGCAAGAGGCCGCGTTTAAGATCTTCCAGCCCGCCGACATAATCGATCACCGCGCGGGTCTCGATGTCGTAGTACAGCGAGTTCACCGTAAAGTCGCGGCGATAAGCGTCTTGCTCTTGATTGCCGAACACATTGCCATCTTCCGGGTCGTCTTCGCCGGCGTTCGGGCGCAGATCCGGATTGGCGCGGAAGGTGGCGACTTCGATGATGTCGCGCCCGAAATGCACGTGTGCCAGACGAAAGCGTCGTCCGATCAGGCGCGTACTCCGGAACAAGGTGCGAATTTGTTCCGGGTGCGCATCGGTCACGACATCGAAATCCTTCGGTTCCCGCCCGAGCAGCAAGTCGCGCACGCAGCCGCCGACCAAATAGGCGCCGTAATCCGCCTCACGTAGCCCGGTCAAAACCTTCAGGGCGTTCTTGCTAATAAGACTGCGCGAAATCGGATGTTCCGAACGGGGAATAATGAGCGGGCCGTTGATAAGGACTTCCTCGGTGCCGAATAGTGACTGTTAGAGTTTTAATTCAAATTTCGACCTGGACGCGTATAATACCGCGGCTTCGCAACCTGTGCTCCCTTCGTCTAGTGGCCTAGGACGCTGGCCTCTCACGCCGGTAACAG
>CAZCAK010000173.1:0-4710 GCA_964496605.1 uncultured Acidiferrobacteraceae bacterium
CACACCAGCGAACGCGTTGCCAAGTCGATGATGGAAAAACTCGGTAGCGAAGAGGTGACCGATGCCGAGGGTAAGAAGGTCAAGCAGGAATCGTTCAACTCCATTTATATGATGGCCGATTCCGGCGCGCGCGGCAGCGCGGCGCAGATTCGTCAGCTCGCTGGCATGCGCGGCTTGATGGCGAAGCCGGACGGCTCGATCATCGAGACGCCGATCACGGCGAACTTCCGCGAAGGTCTGAACGTGTTGCAGTACTTTATTTCGACCCACGGCGCGCGCAAAGGCTTGGCCGATACCGCGCTTAAGACTGCGAACTCGGGTTACCTCACGCGGCGTCTGGTCGACGTGTGCCAAGACTTGGTCGTCACCGAAGTCGATTGCGGTACCACGACCGGTGTTACCAAGTCGGCCCTGGTCGAAGGCGGCGAAATTGTGGTGCCGCTGCGCGATCGTATTCTCGGCCGCGTGGTCATCGGCGAGATTCGCGACCCGGCGGATAATAGCGTCCTGGTGGAAGACGGCGGCTTGCTCGACGAGCGCAAGGTGGCGTTGCTGGAAGAGCGCAATATCGATCACGTCCTGGTACGTTCGCCGGTTACGTGCGATACGCGTTATGGCGTCTGCTCCAAGTGCTATGGCCGCGATCTCGGTCGCGGACATTTAGTGAATCTGGGCGAGGCGGTTGGCGTCATTGCAGCGCAATCGATCGGCGAGCCTGGCACGCAGCTGACCATGCGCACCTTCCATATCGGTGGCGCGGCCTCACGTGCCGCCGCCAGCAGCAGCGTCGAAGTGAAATCGGCGGGTCGTATCAAGCTCAATAATATTAAGACGGTCAAACACGCCAGTGGTAATTACGTCGCGGTGTCGCGTTCCGGCGAGTTGGTGGTACAAGACGAGCAGGGCCGTGATCGCGAGCGCTACAAGGTGCCCTATGGTGCCGTGTTAAGCGTGGCCGATGGTGACAAGGTCAAGGCCGGTAAGGTCGTTGCGAATTGGGATCCGCATACCCACCCGATTATCACCGAAGTCGCGGGCCGCGTTGCGTTTGGCGATCTAATCGACGGTGTGACCGTGAACAAACAAACCGACGATATCACCGGTTTGAGCACCTACGTCGTGTTGGATCCGAAGCACCGCAGCGGCGCGAAAGACATTCGCCCGACTATCATGTTGGTAGATGAAAAAGGTAAGCCCCTCTTTCTCGCGGGCACCGAGATTCCGGCGAAGTATCTATTGCCGCCGGGCGCGATCATCACGGTCGAAGACGGTAATAAGGTCGGTGTCGGCGATGTCTTGGCGCGTATTCCGCAAGAGACCTCGAAGACGCGCGATATCACCGGCGGTCTGCCGCGTGTCGCGGAGCTGTTCGAGGCGCGCAAAGCTAAGGACCATGCGATCTTGGCCGAGACCAGCGGTATCGTTTCCTTCGGCAAGGACACGAAGGGCAAGCAGCGTCTATTGATTACGGACAAGAATGGCGAGGAGCATGAGTACCTAATCCCCAAGGGCCGCCATATCACGGTGTTCGAAGGTGAAACCGTGGAGCAGGGCGAAGCCATCGTCGACGGTCCCGCGGTATCGGCCGACATCTTGCGTCTCCTCGGCGTGGAGCCGATGACGAACTACATTGTCGACGAGGTTCAGGACGTGTACCGGCTACAGGGCGTGAAAATCAACGATAAGCACATCGAAGTGATCGTGCGTCAGATGCTACGCAAGGTTCGTATTATGGAACCGGGCGATACGCATTTCTTGCCGGGCGAGCAAGTCGAGCGTGCGCGCCTTCTGGACGAAAACGAGTCGGTGGAACAACAGGGCAAAAAGGTGGCTACTGCCGAGCGCCTATTGCTGGGGATCACCAAGGCCTCGCTTGCTACCGAGTCGTTCATCTCCGCGGCTTCGTTCCAAGAAACGACGCGGGTACTCACCGAGGCGGCAATCAGCGGTAAGAGCGATAAGCTGCGCGGCCTGAAGGAAAACGTTATCGTCGGGCGCCTCATTCCGGGCGGCACCGGTCTGGCCCATCACCAGGATCAGCGGCGCAAGCGTCAGGATGCCAAGCAAGAGGCCGCCGATTTAGAAGGGGCCTTGTCGACGGCCAAGACCGAGGGCGGCAAAGCGGTCTCGGCCTAGGTTTTTACCGGCGAAAGCAGTACCAAAAGCGGCTTTACCCGAAGTGGGCAAAGCCGCTTTTGCTTGACAGTGCTTAGGGGTATGCCTAGAATCGCGCACCTCAAGTCGGCCATATCCGCCCGTCGCCTTGATCGCGTGTTTAAAGACTGTTTTTAAAGACTAATTTCCTAACAAATTAGTTTTTACGCTGAAGTCACTGACAGGCTTTCCCAATAGGGGGCCTGTCGTTTTATTTTTCGGCTGGAGAGAAGAATGCCAACCATTAACCAATTGGTGCGCAAACCGCGCGTGCGCGCGGCTAAAAAGAGCACCGTGCCGGCCTTAGAGTCGTGTCCGCAAAAGCGCGGCGTCTGTACCCGCGTATATACCACGACGCCGAAGAAACCGAACTCCGCCTTACGTAAGGTGGCGCGCGTGCGCTTAACCAATGGTTACGAAGTAACGACCTACATCGGTGGTGAAGGTCATAATTTGCAGGAGCACTCCGTGGTGCTGATTCGCGGCGGTCGCGTGAAGGACTTGCCGGGCGTGCGCTACCACACGGTGCGCGGTTCGCTCGATACCGCCGGCGTCGCCGATCGTAAGCAAGGGCGTTCTAAGTACGGCGCGAAGCGCCCGAAGAAATAACAGATACCTATTAATAAGTAGCAGCAGCAACCGAGACAGGTTATGCCAAGAAGAAGAGAAGTACCCAAACGCGTAGCGCTACCCGATCCGAAACACGGGAGCGAGATGCTGAGCAAATTCATGAACGTCATCATGCGTGGTGGCAAGAAGTCAGTCGCGGAAAAGATCGTGTATGGCGCGCTGACCACCATCGCCGACCGCAGCAAGCAAGACCCGCTGACGGTTTTGGATCAGGCGCTTGATAACGTTAAACCGATGGTCGAAGTGAAAAGCCGCCGCGTTGGCGGTGCGACCTATCAGGTTCCGGTCGAAGTGCGACCGCTGCGGCAAATGGCTCTGGCCATGCGCTGGCTGGTCGAGGCCGCGCGTTCGCGCGGCGAGAAATCGATGGGCGCGCGCCTCGCGGCGGAGCTCATGGAGGCATCGGAAAAACGCGGCAATGCCGTGAAGAAGCGCGAGGAAGTACATCGTATGGCGGAGGCCAATAAGGCCTTCTCGCATTACCGCTGGTAAGTATTTAATTAAGGAACGTTCCCGTGGCACGTACTACTCCAATCGAACGCTATCGCAATATCGGCATCATGGCCCACATCGATGCGGGTAAGACCACGACTACGGAACGTATTCTGTTTTACACCGGCGTATCGCATAAGATCGGCGAAGTGCACGAAGGCACTGCGGTTATGGACTGGATGGAACAGGAACAAGAGCGCGGCATCACGATCACCTCGGCTGCGACCACCTGTTTCTGGAAGGGCATGGACCAAAAGCGTCCGGAACACCGCTTCAATATCATCGACACCCCCGGTCACGTCGACTTTACTATTGAAGTCGAGCGCTCTTTGCGCGTGCTCGATGGCGCCATGTTCGTGTTGTGCGCCGTCGGCGGCGTACAGCCGCAATCGGAAACGGTTTGGCGCCAAGCGAATAAATACAAAGTCCCGCGCATCGCGTTCGTCAATAAGATGGACCGCGCCGGCGCCGACTTTTTGAAAGTCGTCGGCCAGCTGCGCGAGCGCCTCGGTGCGAACGCCGTGCCGGTGCAATTGGCAATCGGCGCCGAAGACGGTTTCAAGGGTGTGATCGATCTCGTGAAGATGAAGGCGATCTTCTGGGACGAAGATACCCAAGGTATGAAATTCGAGGAACGCGACATTCCGGCGGACCTGACCGCGCTCGCGAAAGAATGGCGCGAGAAGATGGTTGAAGCCGCGGCGGAAGCGAACGAAGCCCTGATGGAAAAGTATCTCGGCGGCGAAGAGCTCAACCAAGATGAAATCAAACAAGGCCTGCGCGAGCGCAATCTCAAGATGGAGATCGTGCCGGTGTTCTGCGGCAGCGCGTTTAAGAATAAGGGCGTGCAAGCCGCACTCGATGGCGTGCTCGATTACTTGCCGTCGCCGAGCGATCGTCCGCCGGTGAAGGGCCATTTGCACGACAAGGCCGCCACCGAAGGCGAACGCAAGGCCTCGGACGAGGAGCCGTTCTCGGCGCTCGCGTTCAAGATCGCAACTGATCCGTTCGTGGGTCAATTGGTTTACTTCCGTGTGTACTCCGGCGTGCTGAATTCCGGCGACGGCGTGTACAACCCGGTCAAAGACAAAAAAGAACGCATCGGTCGCTTATTGCAGATGCACGCCAACTCGCGCGAAGAAATCAAAGAAGTGCGCGCCGGTGATATCGCCGCGGCGGTGGGTTTAAAGATCGTCACCACCGGCGAGACGCTGTGCGACCCGGACAAGATCATCACGCTCGAGCGCATGGAATTCCCCGAGCCGGTCATCTCGCAAGCGGTGGAGCCCAAAACCAAAGCCGATCAAGAAAAGATGGGCATGGCTCTGTCGCGTCTGGCACAAGAAGATCCGTCGTTCCGCGTGCGCACCGATGAAGAATCCGGCCAGACGATTATTTCCGGCATGGGCGAGTTGCATCTCGAAATCATTGTCG
>CAZCAK010000174.1:0-4695 GCA_964496605.1 uncultured Acidiferrobacteraceae bacterium
TGGTGGAGCGGAGGAGGATCGAACTCCCGACCTTCGCATTGCGAACGCGACGCTCTCCCAGCTGAGCTACCGCCCCGTGTACGGCTGCGCGGGCCGTTGCCGGCGTCGCGAGCGCGCGATTGTAGACCAGGAGGGGTGCTTTAGAGAAGTCCGCACGCAGAAACGGGGCCCGCGGACCCCGTTATCGATACCACCCAACTACGGCGGCCAATTACGCGTTTTTGCTGACCAGACTAGCCGCCCAAGCCCTGAAGATACTCCGCGAACTCGTCACGCGATTTGCCATACTTCTCACGCATGAGTCCGTAGAGCTTTTCCAAATTCCCGTCGACATTATCCAGCTCGTCTTCGGTCAGGTCGTCCCAGGTTTCTTGTAGATCTTCCCGGATATCGTCCCAGTTTTCGTTCAGTTCATCCGCATCCATGTTACTAACGCTCCTTATGTGTATTGCACTCTATTTAATTAATTATGTTTTCCTTATGTCGCCGGGGTGAAGCTCAGATGCACCTGGATCTGATCGCCTTTCTTGATCTGTGCCAGCGATTTCGGTGGGAAATGTAGTTTCAACTCGCCTTCGTTGGTCTTGAGGGTCACCATGCCGGTTTGGGTATCGAGATCTTCCACCGTGCCTTTCATGCTGTGGGCACCGGCGGCCTTACCGTGCATGCCCTTGTGCATCTCGGAGGACTCACCACCCGCCGGCGAACCCTTGGTCGCCGTGGCGCGATTCTGTGCGCTGGGGTTGCTGTTCATATCGGCGCCGGCAAGCTGCGGTAATGCACCAACAACGGCAAATGCGGCTGCGACGATGGCAGCGACGCTGGTTCTTAGTTTCATGGCACTCTCCTTGGCAAATTTCCGCCATCATAGGAACAATCGCCTACCCTGCATCGGCCCTAAGTCTGAGCCCGCTCAATCATTTCATTTTTCTGACCTTGGTCGGATATGGGCGAGCGCGGGTGTGCCTAGAATCAGCGCGCACATCAATGACAGGAGTCAGTTATGAACCGTAAGCGCTTGGACTCATCGCGCATCCCGTTTATGCGCTCAGTTTTGGAAGGCGTCGGCTTCACGCTGCTATTCGCGATCGTGATCGCGACCACCGAAATCGGCAATCGTCTCGTGGAAGACGCCACCGCGCAGTCGACATCGACCGAATTCAACGCGGTATCGGCGCTGGCCTTAAGTGCCGGAGACGATGCCGGGCTCGCAACCGGACCAATCACCGAAGTCGCAACGTCGCTGAACGACGTGCCGCCGCTCAGCACCATTCCGCGCGATTTTGAGTTACGCGGCCCGTTATTGCCGGATCAGGATGCGAATACCCGTCCGACGCCGGCGCATAGCGGCGAACGTTACTACGCCTTAAACACGCAGACCGAGTTTTAAAGCCGCTCGCGTATCACCTCGCCGATCTCGGCGTCGGTGAGTACGATGGGATTGGTTTTCATACTGCTGCCGCGCGCGCCAGCGACGATACGCTCGATGTCGGCGGCGGTGACACCGTAAGGCCCCAAGCGTGGTAATTGTAGGCGCGCGGTCCAGTCTTCCAGCAATTGCACCAAGTGAAACTGCGCCGCGGCGATCGAGGAAAAGTCCTTGCCGCTTAAGATCTGCGCCAGATGTGCATATTTTTCCAGTGCTGGATGGTGCGGTGCGCGTGCCGTCAACGCCGCCAGATTCACCGCGGTTGCCTTCGCGACTAAGGTGCCGCAAACGACGCCGTGCGGAATCGGAAAGAACGCACCTAAGGGCGAAGCCAAACCGTGAACCGAACCGAGACCGACTTGTGCCAATGTGATACCGGAGATTAGCGCCGCGTAGGCCATGGCGGCGCGCGCTGCAGCTTGATCGCCGCGCCGTTCGAACCAGGGTAATAGGCCTTGTGCCGCCGCGGTTAGCCCGCTGAGCGCCAGTGCATCGGTGAGCGGATTTGCCTTGATCGAGACATAGGATTCGATCAATTGCGTTAACGCATCCATGCCGTTGGCTGCGATTAAGGGTGGGCTGCAGGTCTCGAGTAAATCGGGGTCGACGACCGCATAGCGCGCCACGAGCGCATCGTCGCGAAACGATTTTTTAAAACCGTGAGTGCCTTGCACGCTCAGCACGGCATTCTTGGTCGCCTCACTGCCGGTGCCAGCGGTGGTCGGTACTGCGATGAAGGGTAGGGCCGGACCGCGATAAGGAATTTCCGGGCCGACGCCTTCGAGGTGATCGATCACGGAATTGCCATGGGGCAATAAACCAGCAATCGCCTTGGCGGCGTCGAGTACACTGCCACCGCCGATGCCGAGCACAAGATCGACCTCGCCGCGGAATTGCGCCACGGCGTGATCGATCATTTGCGGTGACGGCTCGCCATCAACCGGTAAGCTGCGATAGTGCAGACCAGCCGCGTTGAAGGCTTGGTGTAACGGTGCGGCGAACGGTCCGGTCGCAAACGAGCGCGCACCGGTGACGAGCAGCACGCGTTGCCCGAATTGACGTGCCAGCGCCGGCAATTGTTCGCGACTACCGGCGCCGAACACAATTGCCGGCAGCCGACCGACGTTAAATGGAGCGACGTTAAATGGAACACGGGATGGCGGTAGGGATTGCATATGCAAACTTAACCGTGCGGGAACAGACCGTCGAACACTTGCGCCGCGCGTGGGCGCGCCATCCACGGCGCGACGCGTTCGCGCCATGCCAGGTAATGTTGGGTTTGTTTATGCGCCGCGGCAGCGGCGGCATCGTGGTAGGCCTCGTACAAAACGAAGTGCGTCGTGTCGTCGTGCGCGCGCAGGATATCGAAACGCCGATTGCCGGATTCCATCACCGAGGCACGGTGATTCGCGTGAGTCGCTTCGATAAATGCCGCAACATGTTCGGTTTTGACGTAGACGTGAACCAAGGTAACGTGCATCGCTCCTCCGGCGTCGCTGCGCGACGGTTAGGTTTTTCAACCCATCGGGCTATAATACCGTGATGCAAATGCTAGCGCCCGGTCAGGGAGGGTTGAGCCAAGTCAGCGAACGCCTCGAGCATTTGTTCGGGCAATTACTCGCGAAGCCCTGGTTTCCGCATCTGGTCAATTTATGTGCGCTGCTATTGCTCAGCGCCAGCCTCGCGCATTGGACCTGGGTTCTGTTCGCACCGAAAACCACCAGCGCACCCGTCGCCGCAAGCGCCCGCACCACCGCGGCACCGAGCGTTAATCTTCAGACCATCATCGCGGCGCATATCTTCGGGGCGGCGCCGATAGCGGCAGGCAACGTCGAAGATATACCCCTCAGTAGTTTGAATTTGGTACTTACTGGGTTGATCGCGGCGGGCGATCATAGCGTCGCCTTGATTCGCGTCGAAGGGCAACCGGAGGCACCGTTCACCATCGGCGACGCCATTGTCAATGGTGCGGTATTAAAGGCGGTATATACCGATCGTGCCATCATCATGCGCAATGGTGTTGCTGAGAGTCTATTACTCGAAGGCGCGGCGCAACCGCTGCCGGGCACGCCGGCGCGCGAAACCCGTACGGCGCCGGCGCGGTCGCAAACCAACGACGGCGCACCGCGCGCGGCGGCACCGCAGGCACCGGCCGTCGGACCAAACGATATTCGCCAGCAAGGGCCGAATAACTACCTTGTGTCGCGTCAAGCCTTAACCGAACAAATGCGCACACCGCAACAACTGCTCAGCCAATCGCTGATGGTGCCGCAGGCCGGCGGCGGTTTTGCGGTGCGCGAAATTCAACCGGGCAGCGTTTATGAAAAACTCGGTTTGCACGTCGGCGATGTGGTACGCAGCGCCAACGGGCAACCCTTGAATAGCGTCGAAGATGTGATGAAGATTTACCAACAGTCGAACAATAATAGTTACATCAATTTGGAAGTGCTGCGAAATGGGCGTGTGGAAAATCTTCAGTACACCTTACAATAATCTGCGCCCTCATCTGCGTTGGGCGCTGCTTTTGTCGCTGCTATGCCCCATAGGCGGCGGGGCGGCGAATCCGCCGACCAGCGACGCCGGCGACGAACCACCGCAAGAAGATGCCCCGCAAGCGGCGCCGCAAAATCGTCCTTATAATCCGATGCCGCCACAGGCACCGATGCAATCGTCACCGCAAGCGCCGTTGGAATCGCAACGCGCGACACCGCGGCGTTCAATCCCGAATCTCAATGCACCGTTGCCGAATAACACGGGGCGCAATACCGCGACGCCAACGCCGCGTTCGCCGGCGACCGTGGCGGGCGATAATGGTGTCGCACCGGTGTTACGCCGTGGCGAGATGCTATTTAATTTTCAGGACGCGGATATCCAGGCGGTGGTGAAAACCGTTTCGCAAATGACGAATCGGAATTTTCTGATCGATCCGCGCGTAAAAGGCAAGATCACCATCATCTCCTCTAAACCGGTTTCGGGTACTGCGGTCTACCAAATCTTTTTATCGGCGCTGAAGGCGCAGGGTTTTACCGCGGTCGAGGGCCCGAGTGGCATTATTAAGATCGTGCCCGAGGGCGAAGGTAAGCAGAACGCTGCAGTGAGCAGCGGCGAGGCACCGCGCGGCGGCGATCAACTCGCAACGCAGGTGGTGACGATTCAACACGGTTCGGCGACGCAGATGGTGCCGTTGCTGCGCCCCTTGATGGCACCGAGCGCCTTATTATCGGTATACGCGCCGGGCAATACTTTAATATTGACCGATTACGCCG
>CAZCAK010000175.1:0-4692 GCA_964496605.1 uncultured Acidiferrobacteraceae bacterium
ACGTGCCGCCGGAAGTGCGTGGAAAGAGGGTAAGAATCAACTAGTGTTATCGCGCGGCGCGACGTGAGTCGCGCCGCCTCTTATCGAGCTATTTTCAACGGAGCAGTCTGCCACGTGCCATCTTTGGCCGATATTAAGACCATGTGGTCTCGGCATCGACGTCAAGACCTGAATAGACCTGCGTAGCGGCGCGATTCCCGTTATCATAGCGCCCATGATCGGCGCCACGGATATCGACGTCAGCACCCCAGCTTTACTATTCCCCGCCATTTCCTTGCTGCTATTGGCCTACACCAATCGGTTTTTGGTGATTGTCGGACGCATTCGCGATTTGCATTCGCGCTATCGCAGTGCCAACGATGCGGCACTATTTCAGCAAATTCATAATTTGCGCAAGCGTGCCGGCCTCATTCGCACCATGCAAAGCTTCGGCATATTGAGTCTACTGCTGTGTGTCGGTTGTATGTTCATGTTGTTTGCAGGGGAGATTTGGATCGGAAAGCTGATTTTCGGCCTCAGTCTATTGCTACTTATGATCTCGCTCGCGATTTCGCTGTGGGAGATCAGAATTTCCACCGTTGCGATTAACCTCGAACTGCAGGATCTGGAACAAATCAGCCACCGGCCGCCACACGAATAACTGCACTTAGGAGCTTCGATGCCGCTTATTCATTGGAATGCCGACCCGACCTTGTTCGCGCTTGGGCCGCTGGCGATTCGTTGGTACGGGCTATTATTTGCCGCGGCGTTTTTGATCGGCTTTTACTTGATGCAGTGGATCTATCGCCGCGAACAGCAACCGCTGGAAGAGCTCGATCGGCTATTACTTTATCTCTTGATCGGCACCGTGGTCGGCGCGCGTTTAGGTCACGTATTGTTTTACGACCCGGGGTATTACTTCGCGCATCCGCTGGACATTTTGAAAATTTGGGAAGGTGGGCTCGCGAGCCACGGCGGTGCGCTCGGTATTTTGCTGGCGCTGTTCCTGTATCAACGCAAGCACTCTTACGTATCGTACCTTTGGCTGCTCGACCGGCTTGCGATCCCCGCGGCGCTGGGCGGTATGTTTATACGCATCGGTAACTTTATGAATTCCGAGATTTTGGGTATACCCACCGGCGGTAACTGGGGTGTGGTATTTCAGCGCGTCGATGCGCTGCCGCGACACCCGGTGCAATTGTACGAGGCCACGGTGTACGCGCTCATCTTTCTGGTGCTGTTGTTATTGTACCGTCGACCTGCGATCCGTATGCGCGCCGGCGCGCTATTTGGCGCATTGATGGTGTTGGTATTCGTCGCGCGCTTCTTTCTGGAGTTTTTCAAAACCCGTCAGGCGGCCTATGAAGCAAGTTTCCAAATCAGCGTCGGCCAATGGCTTAGCATTCCGTTTGTGCTCCTGGGATTGGCGCTGCTAGTGCACGCCTATTGGCGCCGCGGGCACTAGTGCGACTTACCCATAAATCGATAGCGAGTTAGAAATGCGTATTCATCGAGAACGGCATCGCACACAACATATCGGCTGGCTTCGCGCTGCGGTTCTGGGCGCGAATGATGGTATTGTCTCTACCGCAAGCTTAATTGTCGGTGTCGCCGCCGCGAGCGCCGCGCGCCATAGCGTCATTATCGCCGGCGTCGCGGGCCTAGTCGCCGGTGCCATGTCGATGGCGGCGGGCGAATATGTTTCGGTCAGCTCGCAGTCCGACACCGAGCGCGCGGATCTCGAACGCGAACGCCGCGAACTCGAGACCGATGCCGAACACGAGCATGCCGAACTTGCCGGCATTTATCGCGAGCGCGGGCTCGATGCGAATCTCGCCGATCAAGTTGCAACGCAGCTGATGGACAAAGACGCACTCGGCGCGCATGCTCGCGACGAGCTGGGAATCTCCGAACAAATTACCGCGCGGCCGACGCAAGCGGCATTCGCGTCCGCGATCAGCTTTTCCGTAGGCGCAGCCTTGCCGTTATTGGTTGCGGCGTTGATATCATTTTCAATCTTGGTGCCGGCGGTGATGATCACATCGCTGATATTTCTCGCGGCGCTAGGCGCGGTCGCGGCCCGTACCGGCGGTGCCTCCTTGTGGGTAGGTGCTGCCCGCGTAAGCTTTTGGGGTGCGGCGGCAATGCTACTGACGGCGGCGGTGGGGCGTTTGTTCGGAGCCTCAGCGTAGCATTAGGCGATGGGTTTAATCCGAATCAGCTTACGCAGCTTCGCACCGATATCGGCCCCGACGCCGATCCCTTCGCAGCGTTTCGCCTCGGCGTTCCACGCCGCACGATGCGCCAGTTCCGGCCAGAGCGGATAAGTGCGGCATTGTTTGGGACGCACGGCATAGATGCGGCAGCGATTCGCGCCATCGAGAAATACGCAGCGCCCGCCGTCCATGCGCAAGCTTTCAATAGTCTCATCGAACCGAAATAAATAGCGGCGCCGAAACCAACGCCACGAGACCGCAAGATGCGTTTGGATGCGGCGCTGCTCGCGTGGCGTCACTTCCACAAAATAATCGCGAGTGCCGGTGCAACATTGCCCGCACCCGGTACAGCGAAAACGAAACTTAAACGACATCGCCGCCGCCGTTAATGTATCGCAGCGATTTCATTGAACGCGGATCGACCAATCCTTCCGGCCACATCGTCGATTGTCCCTACTGCGCCGACTGCGTGTTCTTCAACGACGATTTGTCGTCCGCGATAAATAAGCACTGCCGTTATTCGGTCTTGTCCGGAAAGCATGCCCAATAGTACACGCACTCCTGGATGCCGCACCTTGTATTCCTTGATCGTTAATACCGCTTCGGTATCGGGTAAAAGCTTCGCTCCGGCATACGCTGCCTCGTCGCTATAGGTTTGACGGATTATTGCCGGTGTATTTGCTGTTATCGCACAACCGCCGCAGTCGACGACGATATTCAACTTCGGAACGGCGTCGAGCGGTTTATCGGGTGGTCGATTAGCGATATTTGTTGGGACAGAACAGGCGGTGACGGACAAGGCAATGAAAGCCGGTAGAATCTTCATGTTAGAGGTCCCGAGATGCCGATTCACGAATGATGGCGAATAGTAGACGAGGGCACCTGTATTAAACAATATCGTAAATCGACTAAACGCGGGGCAAGACGTTCGCCGCGCCAAAATATATCCCCCCGTTTACTGATCTGCGCAAGCAATCCCTCAGAAACCGGATCGCTCATATATTGGCCCGCTAATGGTGAACCGGATATGTGTAACTAATTAAGATTGGTTCGATCCGATGGTTTGGCCGACCGCTGCGTTCATCGGATAGACCTATCGCGCCGAATCGGATAAATAGTCGATACGCCTACCGAGTCACGTATGCCAGTATTATTCGACCGCCACAACGTCATCATCGCCGCATGTCTCACCGCCGTTACGGCGATTCTCGTCATGGACCTGCTGACGCCGCTGGGATTGGCATTGAATGCCCTGTATAGCGTGGTGGTGGTCTTTAGTCTTTACGCCGAAAGTGCGCGCGTCACGCGTAACCTCTCTGCGCTCTGTACTGCGCTTGTTGTAGTGGGTGCGCTTCTAGCGCAGCCATCGCGCGTGCCGCTGACCATCGTCTTTGCGAATAGCGCTGTGTTTGTTCTAATTATCTGGATCATGGCGGCGCTGGTCATGGTACGCCTGCGCAGCCTATCTCAAATTCGGCAACAGCAGCTGCTACTGGAAAGCGCCAATCGCGAGCTGGAGCGCATGGCGAACATCGATGTCTTGACCGGTCTCGCGAACCGACGACACTTTAACGATCAGCTCGCCAACGAATGCGCCCATGCGAACCGCATGCACGCACCATTATCGCTTCTGATGATCGACGTCGATTTCTTTAAATCCTATAACGATGCCTTGGGGCATCAGGCGGGCGATAAGTGCTTGCGTGCGGTCGCTGACACGATTCGCCACACATTGCGCCGTCCAATCGATATCGCGGCACGTTACGGCGGTGAGGAATTCGCGGTGATTTTGCCATCGACGTCCGCCTCCGGTGCACACAAACGCGCCGAGGCCATACGCGAGGCGGTACGCGCACTTAAGAAACCGAACCCGGGTCGAAAAAATCTACCGATAACGGTCAGTATCGGTGTTGCCACCGCGCAGCCGCCGATAGAAGCCGAGGCCTTGATCCGTCGCGCCGACCAGGCGCTCTATCGCGCCAAGACTTATGGTCGCGATCGTGTTGCCGAAAGCGCCTGAGCCTCGACACCAACCAGCGGTATTCAAAATTACTACATGTGTCTCGGGCGAGTCGGCGATTGCGACTACTCACGCGCTTCTATTATCGGAAACGACTGCGGAAATTGGCTTGGGTAAAGATGTAAATCCGCAAAAGCATACCCAACTTATTCTTCCAGTAATGTGGCTTCTGCCTCGCCGGTGCGCTGATCGATGTCGAATTGCACGACGCAGTATTCGCTGTTTTCGTTCACCGGCGTCGGGTCGTCGGCGCAGGCGCAGCCACCGAGAATGCCGGAATAGAAAATGCCGACCTTCGTACGAACGCGGCCATCGAGTTCGCGCGCGTCGATCACCATCGCGGTGATCGTTCCATCGAGGACATAGCTGCTGCTCGAAAGGCCGTCCTGCAGCGGTAATGCGCCTACGGGTAACCGTTCGATCTCGTGTTTCAGTACCGCTTCGAATTGGTCCGTGCCCCAGGCCGATGGGGCGTCG
>CAZCAK010000176.1:0-4664 GCA_964496605.1 uncultured Acidiferrobacteraceae bacterium
GCCGCGGGGCGTCGACGCCGCATGGCCGAGGTCGGTCAGGCGCCAATGCACAGTCATCGCACTGGGCGGCGTCGCGCCGCGCCGCAGCGCCGCCGGAAACAATAGGGTCGCCGCTTCGCCGATCGCCGCCGCGTAGTAATCGGCAACCCAGCGGACCAAGGCAACAAGGCTGGGGCTTACTAACGGCACATCGTCGAGCACCGACTCGATGGTTTTTAGCGCCGCGCTATCGATATCACTGGTCGCGGCGTGTTCCAACACCACGCCAATGAGTCGTCGGCGACCGAAGCGCACCACAACACGCGCACCAATGGCTGGCAACACACCACTCAACGGGAGGTAATCGAATGTCCGCCGCAACGGCACCGGCACGGCAACACGGAGGATCATGAAGCGAATGCGCCGCGTCGGCGTGAAACGCGCGCTCCACGCGCGCGGCGCGTCTTAACAATTTGCGCTAAGTACTTGAGTGACAAGAGGCGGTCCAGTTACTCACAAAAAATGTGGATAAGCTTGTTGAAAACAGCGCGCCCGCGCTACGACTTAAGGCTGATTGTTGCATTTTAGTTAAATTGACTAAAAATTAGGCGACCTCAAAATCACCATATTTTCAGCCACTTGGCGCGCATGAGCGGGCTAAAGACACACACCTAAGGCAAACGCGGTGCGTCAGTAAAAAACAGCGGCTTTCTGTGTATAACTTGCGTCGGCGACACTATTTCAAATTCTGCGTCAATACCAGAAACATCGCAGCGCGAAAAAATTTTTCGGATTACTTTTCCAAAACGCTGTGGTATTGCGCGCTCAATTCATGCACCGCTGCAATCATGGCCGCGGCGTGTTCTGGATCGACGTCGGCGTGAATGCCATGTCCGAGATTGAACACGTGCCCACTGCCCGAACCATAAGAGGCCAATACGGTCGCAACTTGTTCACGAATTTTAGCCGGCGCCGCATAGAGCACGCTCGGGTCGAGATTGCCCTGTAAGGCGACGCGATCGCCGATGCAGGCGCGGGCCGCGCTTAATTCCACGGTCCAATCCAGCCCGACGGCATCGCAACCGCTGGCGGCAATGTCTTCCAACCATAGCCCGCCGCCTTTGGTGAATAAAATCACCGGGACGCGGCGCCCTTCGTGCGCACGGGTTAAGCCCGCGACGATCTCGCGCATATAGCGCAAGGAAAACTCGCGATAGGCAGGCGTGCTCAAGGCACCGCCCCAGCTATCGAATAACATCACCGCCTGGGCACCGGCCGCGATTTGGGCATTGAGGTACTCCCGAATCGCCGCGGCATTGAGCGCCAATAGCCGATGCAATAGCGCCGGCTGCTCATACACCATGGCTTTAATCTTGGAAAATTCCTTGCTCGATTGACCTTCAACCATATAGGTCGCGATGGTCCAGGGCGAACCGGCAAAGCCGATCAAGGGCGCGGCGCCGTTCAGTTCCCGACGCACCAGGCGCACGGTATCCATGACATAGCGCAATTGTGTTTCCGGATCCGGTACACCGAGCCGTTCGACATCGGCGCTCGAACGAATCGGGCGCTCGAAGCGCGGGCCCTCGCCCTCGGCAAAATATAGACCGAGCCCCATGGCATCCGGAACGGTCAGGATATCGGAAAATAAAATCGCCGCATCGAGCGGGAAGCGGCGCAAAGGCTGGAGCGTCACCTCGCAGGCGAGATCGGGCGTGGTGCAAAGCTGCATGAAGGAGCCGGCGCGCGCCCGCACCGCACGATACTCCGGTAAATAGCGACCGGCCTGGCGCATCATCCACACCGGCGTAACATCGACCGGCTCGCGCAATAGCGCGCGCAGCAGGCGATCGTTGCGCAACGCCGACGCCGCGGGCGCGTTAGATGCCGAGATAGTCAAGAATCCCTTCAGCGGCCTGGCGGCCTTCGAATACCGCGGTGACGACCAAATCTGAGCCGCGCACCATATCGCCGCCGGCGAACACCTTTTCATTGGTGGTTTGGTGGCGATGCGCGTGACCACGGGCGAGCACCCGACCGCGATCGTCGAGCTTAATATTAAAATCAGTAAACCATGGCGCCGGACTGGGTCGGAAACCGAAGGCGATGATCACGCGATCCGCCGCGATGACTTGCTCCGATCCCGGCACGATTTCCGGTTTGCGGCGACCGCGTTCATCGGGTTCGCCGAGGCGCGTCTCGACGACGCGCACGCCTTCGACATAATTCTTGCCGACGATTTCCACCGGCGCGCGATTCCACATGAATTGCACGCCCTCTTCTTTCGCGTTCGCCACTTCCCGCTTCGAGCCGGGCATATTCGCCTCATCGCGTCGGTACACACAGGTCACGCTTGCCGCGCCCTGGCGTATCGAGGTGCGGTTGCAATCCATACCGGTATCGCCGCCGCCCAAGACCACTACACGCTGACCTTTCATATCAACGTAATCGTCAGCGGATTTTTCCAGACCTAAATTGCGATTCGCCTGCGCGATCAGAAACGGCAGCGCCTCATAGACGCCGGCCAAATCCTCACCGGGAAAATCGCCCTTCATGTATTTATAGGTGCCCATGCCGAGGAACACGGCATCGTACTCGTCGAGTAATTTCTGGAACGGGACATCGCGCCCGACATCGGTATTGAGCCTAAACCGTACGCCCATGTCTTCCAACAGCTTACGACGCGTCTTCACCACATGTTTTTCGAGTTTGAACTCGGGGATGCCGAAGGTGAGCAAGCCGCCGACCTCGGCATAACGATCGAATACCGTCGGCTCGACGCCGTTGCGCACCAAGACATCGGCACAACCAAGACCAGCCGGACCGGCGCCGATAATCGCCACGCGTTTGCCGGTGGCTGTGACACCCGACATATCGGGGCGCCAGCCGCGTTTGTAGGCCTCGGCAAAAATAAATTTCTCGATCGAGCCAATGGTCACGGCGCCGAAGCCGTCGTTCAGGGTGCAGGCACCTTCGCACAAACGATCCTGCGGACAGACGCGGCCGCAAATCTCGGGCAGGCTATTGGTTTTGTGCGAAAGATCCGCCGCCTCGAAAAAATTACCTTCGTTGATTAACTTCAGCCAATTGGGAATGTAGTTATGAACCGGACACTTCCACTCGCAGTAGGGGTTGCCGCAGGCGAGACAACGCCCGGCTTGTTGCGCCGCCTTTTCCGGATCGAATTGGCCGTAGATCTCCTTGAACTCGTGAATCCGAATCGGCGCCGGGGCCTTATCTGGATCGCTGCGCGCGATCTCGAGGAACTCGAAATTTTTGGCCATTGCTAATTGCTCTCGACTAATAAGGTGTCGAGCCGCAGCGCCTTGGGCTTGATCAACCAAAACTTACCGACAACGTCATCCCAGTTCTTGACCAAGCGGTTCGCGTACCGGCTTTGCGTGAGCTCAATATATTCCTGAATCTTGCCGCGCAAGAAGCTGCGATATTCTTCCATCGCCTCGCCGGTGATGCGGTGAATATCGATTAGCTCGTTATTGTAGCGATCCTGAAAACGCTGCTCACGGTCGAGCACGAAGGCGAAACCGCCGGTCATGCCGGCGCCGAAATTCAAGCCGGTGTCACCGAGCGAGATGACGCAACCGCCGGTCATGTATTCGCAACCGTGGTCGCCGAGACCTTCGACGATGGCGAAGGCGCCAGAGTTACGCACCGCAAACCGCTCGCCGGCAATGCCCGCGGCGTACAACTTGCCGCCGGTGGCACCGTACAGACAGGTGTTGCCGATAATCGCGGTCTCGTTGCTATTAAAAGTTACACCTTCGGGCGGCATGATGATGAGGCGGCCGCCGGACATTCCCTTGCCCACGTAATCGTTGGCGTCGCCGACGAGGCGAATATCGAGGCCCTTGGCATTCCAACAACCGAGACTCTGGCCGGCGGAACCGGTGAGCGCGAGCGTAATCGTGCCCTCAGCGAGACCGCTCGCACCGTGTTTCTTGGCGATCTCGCCCGAGAGCCGCGCGCCGATCGAGCGATGCACATTGCGCACCGGATATTTAAGCGTAATCGGATCCTTGGTGACTAAGGCGTGCCAGGCATCGCGCACCATTTGTTCTTGCAACTCGCCCTTATCGAACGGCTCATTGCGCCGTACGAGGCAATGCTGCGGTTTGCCCTTAGGCACGCCGGCGTCAGAGACGATCGCACTGAGATCGAGGCGTTGTTGTTTCGCGGTCGCACCATCCACCGGTTGCAATAAGTCGACGCGGCCGATGAGCTCATCGAGCGTGCGCACACCCAGTTGCGCCATGATCTCGCGCATCTCTTGCGCGATGAAATGGAAATAATTAATCACCATATCCGGCAGGCCGACGAAGTGCGCCTTGCGTAGCCGCGCGTCCTGTGTCGCCACACCGGTGGCGCAATTGTTCAAATGACAAATGCGCAAGTATTTGCAGCCGAGTGCAATCATCGGGCCGGTACCGAAACCGAAACTTTCGGCACCTAGAATCGCCGCCTTGATGACATCGACGCCGGTCTTAAGGCCGCCGTCAGTTTGCAGAATTACCTTCTCGCGCAAATTATTTGCGCGCAAGGTTTGATGCGTCTCGGACAAGCCGAGCTCCCATGGCGTGCCCGCATATTTCACTGACGTCAGCGGGCTGGCACCGGTACCGCCGTCGTAACCGGCAATGGTGATGTGGTCGGCATAGGCCTTCGCG
>CAZCAK010000177.1:0-4662 GCA_964496605.1 uncultured Acidiferrobacteraceae bacterium
GATCCATCTCCATTCCATTTAAAATTTCGTCGAAGTGTGTTTGCGGCAAATGATAGTGTGCGATCGCGGGAGTCAATGCGCGCGTCACCGGATGTTGCGCCGCGCCGGCGAAGGTCTGGGCGATTTCGCGGCGCCACCAGGCTAGCTTCGTGGCGGCAACTTCGCGGTGCGTTGTTTCATCGACGACATCATCGACCTCGCGACAAAACGCATACAACGCGGTGATTGCGGCGCGTTGTTCCGGCGGCAGGAATACGAAGCTGTAGTAAAAGCTCGAACCGCTGGCGCCGGCCTTGTTTTGACAATACTCTGCCGGAGTCATAATCAGCGATATAAGATTGTGCGAAAAGAGATTGTAGCCCAGTCGCGTGGGGACAGGCGCGCCTGCTCGTTACCATTCTGGCGTGCGCGTAACTTGGACAACACGGTACGCGCGGCGGCGACAGTCGCACGGATCTGTAGCGCGGCGCGCCCACGCAAGGCGCGCGCCAGCGGCGCACCGTCATCGATCCACTTCTGTGCCCGCTCGATTTGAAACTGCATCAGTTGTCGCCAACCCTCGTCCCAGCAGCCGGCCGCGATTTGCGATTCGCTGACTCCGAAGGCGCGTAATTCGTCTTGCGGTAGATAGATACGTCCGCGCGCGGCATCGATGCTGACGTCCTGCCAGTGATTAATTAATTGCAGACCGGTACAGATGGAATCCGATAGCGCCTGCAATGCCGGTTCATCGCGGCGGAATAGACGTAACATAAGATGCCCGATCGGATCTGCGGAGCGGCGACAGTAATCCCGCAATTCGGCGAAATCGGCGTAGCGTGTCTTTAATACGTCTTGGCGAAACGCACTTAAGAGGGCACGAAACGGTGCTAGGGGCAGCCCGTGTTGCGAGATCGCACGGTCAAGCGCGACAAATACTGTCGAGTTCGGTGGCCGCCCGGTTTCGATCGCATCTAGCTCGGTGGTGTATTCCTGGAGCAAACCGAGGCGTGTGCTATCCTCAAACCCGGGCTCATCGGCGATGTCATCGGCACTGCGGGCGAAGGCGTAGATCGCCGCCACCGCCGGACGTAGGGCGCGTGGCAATAAATAGGACGCGACCGGGAAGTTCTCGTAGTGTCTCCGCGCGAGTTCGGCGCACTGGGATTTGGCGCGGTTAAGATCGGCTGACGCGGTGATGTCCACCGCGCTGACTGTATCAGGAGGAGAAATGAAATCAACGTTAAAGAAGTTTTTGTTCGGATTTTTGATCGGTGCGGTGCTCGCGTTTCCATTGGGAATGAACGCCGGTCGGGGTACGCCGCTTCTCAGCAACCCGTTCGCGCAGGTCGATGTCAGCGGTAAGGTCAAGGCCGAAGCGCGCAATATCGTAGACGAAACCCGCGGCGCGATTCACGACGCCACGCGCCCGACGGCACCGGCGATCCAACGCTGACGCGCATTTTCTCGGGGCTCATTTACGTTTACAATGCGCACGCATGCCGTCCTTCGATGTCGTTTCGCAAGTGAATCAGCACGAACTGCGTAATGCAGTCGATCAAGCCAATCGTGAGATCAGCAATCGTTTCGATTTTAAAGGCAGCGACGCCCGCGTCGAACAGCAAGACGGCAAACTCGTCATTCACGCCGATGACGAGTTTAAAGTTGGTCAAGTGCGCGACGTGCTGCAATTGAAGCTGACCAAAAGAAATATCGATCTTGGTTGTTTGGAATTCGCTAAGGTGGAGTCGCTCGGTGGAATGAAGGCGCGGCAAGAAGTCACCGTGCGCCAGGGTATATCCAGCGAGCTCGGGAAAAAAATCGGCAAGCTAGTTAAGGAATCCAAACTTAAGTTGCAGTCGGCGATCCAAGGAGAGGAAGTGCGAATCAGCGGCAAGAACCGCGACGATTTACAGGCAGCGATTGCCTTGCTGCGCAAGCAAGACTTAGGGCAACCGTTACAATTTATTAATTTTCGCGATTAGCCATCCCTTGTGTGCGGTCGCGACATCGCCGGTGAGATAATCTCTATGTTGCGTTTAATTTCCCTGCTATTGCTGTTTTCGACCGGCGTGGTGAAGGCCGCAGACGATGTTGCAACGATTCGGGCCGCCTTGGCCAAATCCTTCCCCAGCGCCAAAGTCACCGATATCAAACAGTCGCCGGTAGCCGGTGTGTATGAGGCGACGGCGAATCAACAGCAAATTTTTATTTCCGCCGACGGTAAATATATTTTCACCGGCGACCTGATCGACGTGAATACGCGTACCAATTTAAGCGATCAAAAACGCGAGCGCGCCGTCGTCAACGGCATTAATAAGCTCAGCGAAGACAAGATGCTGGTAATTGGACCGAAAAATCCAAAGCATGTCGTAACGGTGTTTACCGACGTCGATTGCCCGTATTGTGCGCGGTTTCATAAAGAAGTGCCGGCCTTGAACCAGGCAGGTATTCAAGTGCGGTATATATTTTTCCCGCGCGCCGGACTCGGCTCTGAAAGTTATCGGCGCGCCGTGTCGGTGTGGTGCGCCAAGGATCGGATCGCCGCGATTGGCCTGGCAAAATCCGGCGGCAATCTCGAAGCGAAAACTTGCGACAATCCTATCGCCGAGCACTATCAATTGGCCCAGAACCTCGGCATTCAGGGCACGCCGGCGCTTATTCTCGATACCGGTAACGTTATTCCGGGGTATGTCCCGGCCGATAAGCTCATCGCCGCGTTCGACAAAAAAGACTAAATCGGCACGTCAACGCGCCGTCGGTTGGCGGTAAACAACAACGCAGCGCCAACGCGATGGTTCGGCCAGAGTTGCCGCACACCGCGAACATATAAGCGCAGTTGATCGCTATAGCGCGCCAGCAACTCCGATAGGCGCGTATCAGTCGCGGCTTGGGTTTTATATTCGATCAGTATGATTTCGTTTTCAAAAAATATGGCGCGATCAATGGTGCCCGACACTAGACTTTCGCCATCCACAAACGCGATCGGTAATTCGTTTTCCGCGGACCGGTAACGTTCCGGTTCATACCAGTCGCGCAGGTCCGGGTGACGAATCACTGCCTCTGCCTCAAGTACAACACTGTCCAACGTTGTCGCGTCTAAATCGAAAAATTCGTGCGTTAAGTTCTCACGGACCTTAGTCACAGCATGGCCCGTCGAAAGCAGCTGCAGTGCGCGATGAATCGCCGTACCGCGGCGACGCGCTCGCGGCTCGCTCATCTCAGTTGTGCCGCTGCCGCTGGGTCGAATCGGCGAAAGGTCGCGACTAAAGATCGGCAGCGGTTGCGTCAGTCGTGGATCGATCGCGATCGGCGGTATTTCGACCGCCGAAGCTAATGCCGGCTCCGGCGCAGTGCCGTGGCGTAGAGAGAATAGGGGTGCATCGCCGTTGGCCTCAGCCTCGGCGCAGCCGAGACGTGTGGTCAGGAAACTGTACCAGCTTTGCGTCTCACGTTTTGGTGCACACCCGGTGATGTACAACCATTGTTTCGCGCGCGTCAGCGCGACATAAAGCAGATTAAAATCTTCGCGCTGTTCGTCGGTGCGTTGTTTTGTTACCAGCGCAGCGCTGTAGGGATCGAGCGTATCGGCTTTTCCTACGAGATAGAAATGCGACGGACGCGCCGCTTCCGCCGGCCAATCGATTAAGGCGCGAATACCGCTATCGCGTTGCGGCGCGCGCGCCGCATCGATTAAAAATACCATGGGAGCCTCGAGGCCCTTTGCGCCGTGTATCGTCATTAGGCGCACGCAATCGGCATCGTTTGCCTCGTTTGCGACGGTATTGTCGATCGTATCGAGATACTCGATAAAGCGGCTGATGCGTGAATAACGTCCAGCGTCGATCTCGAGAGCCAAAGACAGTAGCCGTGCCAAATTTGCCGCGACGCGCACACGCAGGTGCGTGGGTGTCGCCTGTTGATAGCGCGCTGCAACGTTTCCGTCGTGGTAGATACGATCGAGCAGATCGTGTACCGGTACGGTATCGGCGGCTGCCAACCAGGTCGGTAATAGCTGTTGCGCGCGTACCAGCGTGGACGAGGGTGCCGGTAACGTTTTCAGCGCCTCCCACCAATCGCCGTGCGGATTTGTGCGCGCATGCTGCGCTAATTGAACCAGATCTTCGTCACTGCAAGCGAATAGGGGCGCGCGTAAGACGCTCGCGAGCGCAAGGTTATCGGTCGGATTTTGCAACCAGCAGAGCAGCTGTCGGATATCGGCGACTTCGAGGCAGGCGCGTAAAGGTATCTGTGCGACCTCAAGATAGGGAATACCGTAGCGACGGAACGCATCTTCGTAATGCGCGGCGTGAGTACGCTCGCGCATAAGTATCATCACATCACGATATTGCAATCGCCGTGGTGGTGTTGTGTCCACCACGCGTGAGTTGACGCTGCGGGCGATTTCGGCCGCGACGCGTTCGGCGTCGCGGCGATAGCGCCGGTCCTCCGCGACTGCGCGAGGTGCTTGTAACGGGTCGCGCAGCGCGATGTTGCTGGCAGGCTCGTCGCCGACTATCAGCGGCCAAATATTGACCTCGCCCCAACGTTGTTGATGTCCTGGGCTGTGATGCGGGAAGCCAGGTAGCTCAGCAGTGGTGAATACGCGGTTGACGAATTCGACAATTGCTGGCGAAGAACGCCAACACGTGGTTTGCACGACATCTTCGAGCGGACCGCGCT
>CAZCAK010000178.1:0-4654 GCA_964496605.1 uncultured Acidiferrobacteraceae bacterium
GGGAACATGCCGGTCGCGGCGGCGGTACGGGCAATCGTTTCGCCGCGTTCAACACCGTCGCGGATTTGCACGATACGGCTGGCGACGTAATCGTTATCGACCGCGCGGCTTACCACCGTCATGCCTTGAATGAGCGGCACGCCGCTCTTGGTCGTAATCGACAGGGCGCGCGCAAATCGACCCATGGTGGCGCGGTACATCACGCTGCCGATCACCGGCAGACGTAATTTAGTCTTGTGCCACCAGTAGCGTCCGTTGTCGGTATTGATGTAAGACCGAAACAATAATACTGCAGCGGTTCCTCCCAATAGGATCATCCACCAGTAGTGGACAAAAAACTTCGATGTGGCGAGTAACCAGCGCGTCGCCCACGGGAGCTCGGCGTGGAAGCCAGCGAATAATTTGGCAAAGGCGGGAATCACCCAGATATTGATCACAAATACCGCGCCGACGATCGCCAACATCACAAATATCGGATAGCGCATTGCGGATTTAATACGCTCGCGCGTCTCCTTCTCTAACTCCATGTGCTTCGCCAAACGCAGAAACGCTTCTTCTAAAGCGCCGGTGGTTTCGCCGACTTGCACCAACGCGACGAATAGCGTCGAAAACACATGCGGATGTCGCTTTAGGGCCGTGGTCAAATCCTGGCCCGCGTCGAGGCCGTCGTGCACACTGTTAATCACCCGCACCAACGCCGGGTTACGCGCCGAATCGCGCAGGCCGCGCAGGGCCTGCATAATCGGAACACCGGCCTTAAGCATGGTGTACATTTGCCGACAAAATAGTGCTAATTCATCGAGACCGATTTTGCCGCCGCCGAAGCGCATTCGTAGCGCACCGAGCACATCATTGCTGACCTTGGTCTCGACGATGTCGATCGGGACGACGCCGGCATTGAACAATTGCGTTGCCACCGCATCCGCGGTAACAGCATCGATGTTCCCGGTGACGGGCTCGCCGCGTTGATTGCGGCCTTTGTATTGAAAGACGGGCATTAATCCTCGAGCGCGTAGGTCGCGCGAAATACTTGATCGAGCGTCGTGATACCTTGCATTGCGAGCTCTAGCGCACTGTGGCGCAACGTCTTGTAATGCGGCTGTTGTTTTGCAACCTGCACGAATTCAAGCGGGTTCTTACCTTGAAGCGCGCGCACCAACACATCGTTGATTTCTAAAAACTCATAAACACCGACGCGGCCTTGATAACCGGTATTATTGCAAAACGTGCAGCCGCGCCCGCGCTTGAACGTCGCCTGCGCCGCACGTTCGCCGAGTTCGTGCTTCACAATTGTTTGTGCGGCGGCATTGAGTTGTACCGGCTCGGCGCAAGATTCACACACGCGTCGTACTAAACGTTGCGATACGATGCCGCGCAAAGACGCGGCCACGAGATACGGCGGTGCCCCCATATCGAGCAAGCGTACCGCGGTTGAAATCGCGTCATTCGTGTGGAGCGTCGATAACACCATATGGCCGGTCATCGCAGCGCGCAGGCCGATTTCCACCGTTTCAGTATCGCGCATTTCGCCCACCATGATAATGTCCGGGTCTTGGCGCAATAGGGCGCGCAAGACGCGCGAGAAACTCAAATCAATTTTGGAATTAACTTGGATCTGATTCACGCCGGCTAAACGATATTCGACCGGATCTTCGACGGTTAAAATCTTGGACGCGGTCTTGTTCAATTCCTTTAGCGCGCCATAAAGCGTCGTGGTTTTGCCGCTGCCGGTCGGTCCGGTGACCAGCACCATACCGTTCGGCGCCTTGATGATTTTGCGGAAACGCTCAAGCATATCCTTCGGCATGCCGATTTTTTCCAGATCGAGAATGCCGGTACTTTGATTCAATAAGCGCATGACCACCGATTCGCCGTAGGCGACCGGCACCGTCGACAGACGCACGTCAATGCTCTTATCGCGCAAATGCACATTGCAGCGACCGTCTTGTGGCAAGCGTTTTTCCGCGATATCCAAGCCGGCCATGAGCTTTAGGCGCGACACCAAGGCACTGGCGATGCGCCGATCGGCCGTGGTTTGCACGCGCAACACGCCATCGATACGGAAGCGGATACGCAGCTCGCGTTCGTCCGGCTCGATATGAATATCGGAGGCGTTCACCTGAATCGCATCCTCGAATAGGGACTGCAGTAATTTAACGACCGGCGCATCCGCGACCGCCTCGTTTGCCAAGGCGCCGAGATCGACGTCGTAAGCCGACATCTCTTGTTCGAGTTCGGCCGCGAGCCCGCTGATTTCTTGCGTGCGGCGGTACATCAAGTCGATGGTTTTTAATAAATCGGATTCTTTAACGACCGCGGGGCGCAGGCTGCGGCGCAATAGGCGCGCAAGCTCGTCGTAGGCGAAAATATCAGTTGGATCGGCCATGCCGATAACCAGACCATCCGGCGCATCTTCGAGCGCGATCACGCGAAAGCGACGCGCATGCGTCTCGGGAATAATGCGGACGACTTCGGGTTTGATGTGGTAGCGTTTAAGATCAACGTAAGGAACATTCAATTGCCGCGACAAAAACTGCAGCAACTGCTCCTCGGTGATAAAGCCGTTCTCGATCAGCACTCGCCCAAGCTTGCGGCCGCTCTTTTTCTGCTCGGCCAAGGCCTGCGTCAGCTGGTCTTGCGAGATGATCTTCTGTTCGATCAGCAAATCGCCGATGCGAATTTTTTTAGGTTTAATCGCTTTTACATTGTCGACCATATCGGAAGTCCCAGTGTTCTAATAAGAAACGTATATCAGCCTGGCCAAAAGGCCAGGTGTTTCAGGACTTCTTGAGCAAAATATAAGCCAACATGCCATTACCACTGGTGCACGTCGTGCTGTACGAACCGGAAATCCCCCCAAACACCGGTAATGTCATTCGCTTATGCGCGAACACCGGCGCGCAGTTACACGTAATCGAGCCCCTGGGATTTGAGCCCGACGATGCCAAGCTCAGGCGTGCGGGGTTGGATTATGGCGACTGGCATAGTGTGAAGCGCTACGCGGATCTCGATACCTTTATTAATAGCGTAAAGCCGGCTCGGCTGTATGCGTTTTCTACGCGCGGGCAGCGGCTCTATACCGAACCGCAATTTACTCGGGACGATGCGCTACTGTTCGGTCCTGAAACGCGCGGGCTACCGCAAAGCGTGCTCGACTGTTTGCCACCAGCGCAGCGCTTAACCTTACCGATGGTTCCGGGTAATCGCAGCTTGAATCTTTCCAACGCGGTCGCGGTAGCGGTGTACGAAGCGTGGCGGCAATGTGGCTTCGATGGGCGGCGCTAACGCATTTGGAACACGACACCGCGTCCCCATATTCGGCACAAGGAGAGTGCTATGACCGCAAAACATATCGTCTGCCCCCATTGTCACGCCATTAATCGCGTCCCCAGCGAACGCGTTAACGAAACGCCGAAGTGCGGTGTTTGCCACGAGCCGCTACTCAACGGCGCGCCGGTGGAATTAACCCAGGCGAATTTTCAACGTCACATCGAAAAAAGCGATTTGCCGGTGGTAGTGGATTTTTGGGCACCGTGGTGCGGGCCGTGCAAGATGATGGCACCGGTCTTCGCGCAAACCGCTGCGGCAGTACGCACGCGCGCGCAACTGGCGAAGGTGAATACTGAAGCGGAGCAAGCCTTGGCGGCGAAGTACGGCATTCGCAGTATTCCAACGCTGGTAGTGTTCAAGGCGGGACAAGAAGTCGATCGCATCGCCGGCGCCATGGATCAGCAGCGCTTGTTAAATTGGATGCAGCGACACCTATAAAGCGCAAAAAAAAACGCCCACCGAATGGTGGGCGTTTTTGTGAAACAGAGTCGAAATTACTTGGTTTCGCTCTTGGTTTCGGTCTTGGTTTCGCTCTTGCCGGTGCCGTCGGCGTTCTTCTCTTCTTTCTTCTTGCTTACTTTCTTCTTCTTGGCCTTGTGCTTCGTGCCGTCGGCAGCCTTGGTTTCGCTCTTGGTGGTTTCGGTGTTGGTGTTGCTCATGCCGGCATCGGCCGCCATCACGACGCTGGCGCCGAAAAGGGTGGCAAGGGCTAACACTGCACTGCTGATCAGCTTGTTCATAGAGTCCTCATCATTTAATAAGAATGGGTGGATATTGGCATATGCCGCCAGTCATATAGCAATCGCAGTGCCAACTTTTCAAGCCACCACTAAGTATTAAAACAACGCAAAATCAACAACTTATTGTTATAGATTGCACGCCACCGGTATTACCCCTGCGTTGCGGGCTACAAATATTGTAGGATCACTCGTCCTATGTGAGGTCCCATGGCTGCGCCGTTTCCATTAAATCGACTCCAACGCAAGGTTGTGCTCGTCATTCTTACCATCGTCGTGGTGCCAATGTTGGTCGCGGCGACGTTCACCGCGGCGTGGATCTCGACCTATTTCGAGCAACGCCTGGAGCAATGGATCGTCGACGCCGCGCGCGTCGACGAAACCTGGCTGCGTGCCTATCAAAACGACGCCATTATGTTCGGCAGCGTCCTCGCCGACGAGCCCGACTTTGTGAATCGCATCGATGAAGACGCGACGGTAAAAATGGATCCGGCGTTACGTCGCATCGCCGACGAGTTGGGCGTCGGATTCATCCAGGTGTATACGCCGCAACGCAAGCTTGTGTACTCGTCGACGCCGCTGCAAGG
>CAZCAK010000179.1:0-4651 GCA_964496605.1 uncultured Acidiferrobacteraceae bacterium
TCATACCAATTCGCAGCAGGCCAGAGTTCCATTACTGAATCAACTATCAATTCTTTTTCTTCTGGAATCATCACACGTAAGCGAATGCGATGATTATTCGTGAGCGACAACAAATGATAAACAACAGCAAAACGCGAGGATTTTGCAGGTTCTTCCTGCTCTGGTCTTGCGAGCACTCCACGACTGAATCCAGTTTCGGTGGAAGAATTTGTTTGCCAATCATCCTGGCCATAATGCAGATAATCAACTCCGCAAACATCAATCAGCATATTGAAACCAAACTCGGGAATATCACGAAGTTTACGACAGACATCGAGCAACAATTCCGGTTTCATTTCCAGAGTTAATTCATTCAATGCAATCTTTGCTTCAATACCCTGGGGAAAATGCGTCTGGATCTGAGTGAGTAATTGATTTATTTCCATCGTAAACTCCTACCGCTCAATTTTCTTGTTACGACGAATTTTATTTTGCAGCTGGATAATACCGTAAATTAAAGATTCTGCAGTTGGTGGACAGCCAGGAACATAAACATCAACTGGCACAATGCGATCACAACCACGCACGACAGAATAAGAATAATGATAATAACCACCGCCATTGGCACAGGAACCCATTGAAATCACCCAACGCGGTTCGGCCACCTGGTCGCAGACCTTACGCAGCGCCGGCGCCATCTTATTGCATAAGGTGCCGGCGACGATCATCACATCCGATTGACGCGGGCTGCCGCGAAACACGCCGGCACCGAAACGATCGAGATCGTAGCGCGCGGCCGCGGCATGCATCATCTCGACGGCACAGCACGCGAGCCCGAAGGTCATCGGCCATAACGACCCAGTCCGGGTCCAATTGATAATCTTGTCGGCCGAAGTGGTAACCCAGCCCTTCTCCAGTACGCCCTCTATTCCCATTCCAGCGCTCCTTTCTTCCATTCGTAGATGAAACCGATAATCAGCACGCCAAGGAATACCATCATGGCGATAAAGCCGAAACGGCCAATCTCCTGCAGGGCCACGGCCCAGGGAAATAGAAACGCAATTTCTAAATCGAAAATAATGAACAGAATGGCAACGAGGTAATAGCGAACATCGAATTTGCGGCGCGAATCGTCGAAGGGTTCGAAACCGCACTCATACGCGGATAATTTTTCCGTGTCCGGGCGATTCGGTGCCATTAATCGCCCCAGCAACATCGGCACGATGCCGATGAAAATTCCAACCGTGATGAAAACCAAAATGGGAATGTAATTTTGTAGCATTAATCTCTGCGCGCGAGCGCTGCCCCCATATGCGGGCCGCTAGTCTAGGCCCGGGTTTTACGGCAAGTCAAGCGAACTACCCACCCACAATATTTTAATTATCAAGTAGTTACTGAGGCTTTTACCACTATAAAAAATGCGTATGGTGCCGAAGGTGGGACTCGAACCCACACAGCTTGCGCTACCACCCCCTCAAGATGGCGTGTCTACCAATTCCACCACTTCGGCTTATTTATTTCGGTACCGCCGGCGTCTGCGGCACGGCGGGGGCATCGGAATGCTTGGTCTCGCTATTATTAACGCCGCTCTTGGTATCGCCCTGCGGTACGGCCGGCGTACTCGTCGGCGCGCTCGGCTGCGTATTGGCCGGCGCCTCATGCGTCACGCTCACCGGCACGCCCTGGCGTGTACCGAAATACGCCAAGGTCAGGCTGGTAACAAAAAAGATCGTGGCCAATACCGCGGTGATGCGCGTTAGCACATTCGCCGAACCGCGACTGCCGAACAAAGTTTGCGACGCGCCGCTACCGAAGGCGGCGCCCATGTCGGCGCCCTTGCCGTGCTGCACGAGCACCAGGCCAATCAGTGCGACCGCAACCAAAACATGAATGACCAACAATACCGCTTGCATGCATTACTCCTTGGCGCGACAAATCGCGAGGAACTCATCTGCGACCAATGACGCGCCACCGATGAGCCCGCCATCGATGTCGCCCTGCTGGAATAATTCGCGCGCGTTGCCCGCCTTCACGCTGCCACCATACAGAATCGTAAGCCCAGCGGCTAGTTGAGCATCGAGCCGCGCCAGCTTTGTGCGAATGAAGGCATGCACCGCTTGTGCCTGCGCCGGCGTTGCAACCTTACCGGTCCCAATCGCCCACACCGGCTCATAGGCGATAACCGCGCGCGCGAAGCTGGCAATGCCGGCGAGCTGCAATACCGCATCGAGTTGCCGCTCGACCACGCGCTCGGTCTGATTCGATTCGCGTTCCTGCAGCGTCTCGCCGACACATAAGATTGGAATCAGGCCCGTGGTTTGCGCCGCCTGGTATTTCTTCGCGACTTGTCCATCGCTTTCGCCGTAGATCGTGCGTCGTTCGGAGTGGCCAACGATCGCATACTTGCAGCCATAATCGCGCAGCATCGCGCCGGAAATTTCACCGGTATAAGCGCCGGACGCAAATTCACTGACATTTTGCCCGCCGTAGGTGACGGCGCTACCGTGCAGTCCCTCAGCCACCGTTGGGATCAAAATCGCCGGCGGGCAGATCGCGACATCGGTATTGCGCAACGATGCTACCCCGGCCACTACCGCACGCACCAAAGCCACGGCCTCGGCGCGCGTGCCGTTCATTTTCCAATTGCCCGCTACCAGCGGTCGACGCATTGAGATTTACCCACGAAAGAAAAAAACGCGCGCGGATGTTACCGAGCTAGAGGACGAAAGGCAATTTACGCCGCTTCGGCAGCGCGACGCACCACATCGGCAAGGTGCTGGCTCAGACGCTCGACCACACGGATATCCTGCCCCTCGACCATGACGCGCACTACCGGTTCGGTGCCGGAGGCACGTAGTACGACGCGGCCATTCTGGGCCAACTCCTGCTCCGCCGCGGCGAGAGCCGATTGCACCGGTTGCGATTTCTGCACATCGAAGCGCTTCGCCATGCGCACATTGATCATGGTTTGCGGGTAGCTAAACATGCCCGCTTTAAGCTCGCTCAAGCTCTTGCCCGACTCGCGTATGGTCGCCAGCACCTGCAGCGCCGCCACGATACCGTCACCGGTCGTGGTCTTGTCTAAACAAATCACGTGGCCCGAGGTTTCGCCGCCGAGCTCCCAGTGCTCCTGCATCAAGGCGCTCATCACATAGCGATCGCCGACCGCAGCGCGCTTGAACGGGATTTTCTTGCTCATCAGCGCCTGCTCCAAACCCAAATTGCTCATCAAGGTTCCGACGACCCCGCCACGCAGCTGTCCCGCGGCGTGACGCGCCATCGCAATAATATAAAGAATATGATCGCCATCGACGCGCTCGCCGCGGTTATCGACCATGATTACGCGATCGCCGTCCCCATCGAGCGCGATACCAAGATCGGCGTGGCGCTCGAGCACGGTCTTCTGCAATAACTCAGGCGCAGTCGAGCCGCATTCGCGATTGATATTAAAACCATCTGGTTCGCTCGCGATCGCAATGACGTCGGCGCCGAGCTCCGAAAAAACATGCGGCGCAATTTGGTAGGCGGCGCCATTGGCGCAATCGACAACGATCGTCATGCCGTCCAGGTTAAAGCGGGATGGAAACGTACTCTTGCAAAATTCAATGTAGCGCCCGGCGGCGTCTTGATAGCGCTTTACCTTGCCGAGCTTATCGGCATCGACCACGCGCATCGGTTGCTGCATCGCCTCTTCAATTGCGAGCTCGATGTCGTCCGCAAGCTTCGTGCCCTGCGACGAGAAAAATTTGATCCCATTATCTTCGAATGGATTATGCGAGGCACTAATAACGATGCCGGCGCGGGCGCGCGAGGTGCGCGTGAGATAAGCGATGCCGGGCGTCGGCATCGGACCCAGCAAGCGAATATCGGCACCCGCCGCCGATAAGCCTGACTCCAAAGCCGACTCCAACAGATAGCCGGAAACGCGCGTGTCCTTACCGATCAGAATTTTATTTTTTTCCGCACCGGCCCGGCCTAAAACGCGACCCGCGGCCCAACCCAGCTTTAGTACGATTTCCGGCGTAATCGGTTCTTCACCTACGCGTCCGCGAATGCCGTCGGTGCCGAAATAGCGTCGATTCATATTTCCCTCGTGTTGCGCTTGCCGTTGCTGCTCAAAAAAATACCCCCGCGGTTGCCCAGCGGGGGTCGTGAGTCTTGCGGTTTAATGTTCCCCGGCCGGCGTGTCCATGCGCGGTTTCGCGCGCGGTTTACGCCCCTTGCTGGAGGAGCTCGCGTCGCTATCGTCCGGTTGATTCACGTTATACGGCGCCCGCGGTTGACGGCCTTCCATAATATCGTTGATCTGATCGGTATCGAGCGTCTCCCAGTCGATCAAGGCCTTGGCCATGATCTCGACCTTGTCGCGGCTGTCTTCGATGATTTTGCGTGCGCGCGCATATTGCTCGTCGATAATGCGGCGGATTTCGCTGTCGACCACCTGCGCCGTGGCATCGCTCAAGTTTTTATGCGTTGTCACATCGCGACCGAGGAATACCTCGCTTTGATTTTCGCCGTAGACGCGCGTGCCGAGCTTATCGCTCATGCCCCAACGTGCCACCATATTGCGCGCGAGATCGGTGGCGCGTTCGAAATCGTTCGAGGCACCAGTGGTCGTTTGATTCATGAACACTTCTTCTGCGATACGTCCGCCCAACAGCACCGAGATGGT
>CAZCAK010000180.1:0-4481 GCA_964496605.1 uncultured Acidiferrobacteraceae bacterium
TCAACGCAATCGGCTGCGGGATACGCGGTCTTCACCTCCTGCAGCGCCTGCGCACGCAAGCTGCCGTCGGCGGCGAATACCAAGGCGCGCGTCGCGTGACCGCCCTGGTCGATGACCAGGGTCAGCTCAGGCGGCAACTTCGGCTTATTGAACAAGGGCGGCGACAATGACGCAGTCCCTTGCGTACGATCAGCGCGCTTCGCGCTGTAGATGCGCGCGGTCGGCGTATCGGACGCGATTGCGTCCCTCGGCCTTGGCGCGATACATGGCCTCGTCGGCCTGCATCAAAACATCTTCCAGCAGAATCGCGGTATCGCGGTGGGTACCGGCGACGCCGAAGCTACCGGTCACGGCGAGGTCGGCGGGATTCAAGGCCTCGATCTCAGCGCGTATGGTTTCGACCTCGGCGGCACATTCGGCCTGAGTGCGCTTGGGTAAGAGCAAGACAAACTCTTCGCCACCAATGCGAATCACGTAATCCGTTTCGCGCACCATGCGGCGCAGCGCGTTACCCACCCCTTCGAGCACGCGATCGCCGACGATGTGTCCGTGTTCGTCATTAATCGACTTGAAGTGATCGAGGTCGGCGACGACCACCGCGACTGGCGCATTATCTGGATCCGAGAGAATGCGTTGCGCGTGATCGAGCAGGAAGCGTTTGTTATACGCGCCGGTGAGACTATCGACCAAGGCCATGCGCCGCATCTCTTCCGATTGCTTGCGCAGCTGCGTGAACTGCTGCTTGATCAATAATAGGGAGCGGATGCGCGAAATCAAAATTTCTTCGATGACGGGCTTAGTGACGAAGTCGTTGCCGCCGGCGTGAAAAATTTCTGCCTGCATATTGCGATCTTCCTCGCCGGTCACGACCAAAACCGGCAGTTCCTCGCGCGAGTAACGCAGGCCACAACGGATATTGTGCAAGAAGTCGCCGCCCGACATATCCTCTTGTAAAAAGAAATCGGCCACGATCAAATCGAAGCTGGCATCGACAATCTTCAATGCCTCTTCCGCACTGACCGCGCGCACGACTTCGAGGCCGTGATGCTCCATGATCGCGGTGGTAATCTTCGCCTCGACGTAATTGTCTTCGAGATATAGCACCTTCCCAACCAAGCCGGCGTTGCGTTCGGCGAAGGCACGAATGAAACGCACGAAATCGTTAAAGCCTTGGGTCTTGTCGTAGTAATCGGTGACGCCGGCGCTGAAGCCTTCCTTCATCAAGCGCGCATGCGGTTCGGCGGTAACGACGATAAACGGCGTGAACCGATGCGAACCGCTCTTGCGAATCGCCTTACATAAGTCGATACCGTACATATCCGGCAAGAGGATCGAGCAGGTAATGAGATCGAATTTCTGTTTGCTCAAGACCGCGAGCGCCTCGGCTGCGGAACCGGCCGCAGTAATATCCATGCTCTTGGCGCTCATTTCGCTCATTAGAATTTTACTAATGACTTTACGCGACACGCGCGAGCCGTCTATTACGAGAATTTTAAGATTTTTTTCCATGCACCCCACCCCACCGAGTCTCATGTATACCCTGCGCCGAGCGTAGCCAGCAAGTATCGCTTTAGCAATATCGCATCGAACACGCGCGCAACGGGCGTACGTTTCGCCGTACTCCAGATCGGATCGGGAAAATGCGCGTCGTCGCGAAAGCGTGGTATTACATGCCAATGGATATGCGGCACCTGGTTACCAAGGCTCGCGAGATTGATCTTATCCGGCCGCAATAGCTCACGCAGGCCTTGCTCTACGGCATAGACCACATGCAATAAATGTGCGCGCTCACCTTCATTCAGATCGGTCATCTCGCTCGCATGCGCCTGCCAAATGACCCGGCAAAACCCCGGGTACGCCGGTTCTTGCGCGGTAATCACGCGGCATCGGTCGTCGCGCCACAACACGGTTTCCCCCTGCGGCAAACATAGCGCGCAGTCACGCATGCGGCTTCCCCGTGACGTGGCGTTTATGCGCCAACAGGGCGTTCCAGTCACGCATCAACGGCGGCAAGTCCGGAACCGCGCTAGTGTCGGCCAAGGCCACCACGTTCGGCATAGAGACCGGTCGCCGCTCCGACACAAATAAACCGCGCACATGTGCCACGGCATACAGATGCGATCCACTTTCGAAGCGCTGCTCGATGTAAAAATATTTTTCATCCCAGCCGATAATGCGCGTCACCAAGTCGAAGCGCTGAAATGGATTCAGGGGTCGAATGAAGCTGATCTCGGCCGCACCCAATACCGGCATCCAGCGCCGCCGCATTAGACGCGGTAAGAGGCCGGCGCGGCCGAGGAGATCGATACGGCCCAAATCCATCAGCGTCAAATAGCGACCGTTGTTCATGTGAAAGTTGAGATCGCAATCGCTCGGCCAGACCCGTAGGCGGAGGCGCGCCGGCGTCAATAAGGGGCGACGCGCGGTGAAGATCAAACGCAGGAGCACGCGCAGTAATCGAAAATAGAGATTCACCGCGGCACCATAGCCAATGCGTCGCTGCCGCGCCAGTGTGTGACTGCTTTATAATGGCGCAACATTACCTCGCAGGATCAAATCATGGTGAACTGGTCGCACATCGACACGGTACTGCTCGATATGGACGGCACCTTGCTCGATCTGCATTTCGATAATCATTTTTGGCAACAGCACGTGCCGCTGCGTTATGCCGAAAAGCACGGCATCGGCATCGATGCGGCGAAGGCGGAACTTTACCCGCGATTTCGGGCGCTCGAAGGCACGCTGAATTGGTACTGCGTTGATCACTGGACCCAAGACCTGGGCCTCGATATCGCCCTGCTCAAACAAGAAGTCGATCACCTGATCGCGGTGCATCCGCACGTACTCGATTTCTTACAGGCGGTGCGCGATGCCGGTAAGCGGCTGACCTTGGTGACCAATGCGCATATGAAGGCATTGAACCTGAAACTACGGGTAACGCCGATCGGCACATTTTTCGATAGCATCGTCAGCGCCCATGATTTGGGGCTACCGAAAGAACATTTGCCGTTTTGGGATAAGCTGCAAGGCATCGAACCATTCGATAAGCAACGCAGCCTCTTGATCGACGATAGCCTGCCGGTATTGCGCAGCGCCCGCACCTATGGCATCGCGCATTTGCTCGCGGTTAAGAATCCCGACTCGCGCGGCACTGCCAAGGACACGCAGGATTTCTTGGCCATCACCAGCTTTAAAGACTTATTACCCATTACACCTATCCGCAATTCGAACGAGGCACGGTGGTAGCACGGCAACACCTTGCGCATGAATACGACAGGACCACTCGCGGAGCGTTGTCGCCTGCGCGACATACGCAAGGTAATCAAGGTGCGTACGACGCAAAAAACAAAAGGCCCCTTGGGGTAGGGGCCTTTTTTCACCGTCACTGTGTTGCGTCCATGTACTGCATCCCTGCAGTGACCTCTACCTTATTGCAGTAGGGACGATGCAACCATAAGACCTTAGTCCGAGCCGCAGCTAGGTCTTTTCGGCCAATTCCTTGCGTTTTTGCGCCTGATAGCGATCCCAAGATTTAAAGCGCTTGCGGCAATAACGCACCAGCTCTTCATAGCTGCGGAAGTACAAGTCGAAGTGTTTCTCCGCCGGCTCGTCGTATTCGCAAAAATCGTTGGAGTACTCGCGGCAAATCAGCGGTCGTTCGAAATAAATACCGCAGCGCCCATCGGACTGTAAGTGCCGGCAGGTGGTATTCACGAGCAAGAACCAGCCGTCGCTGTCCTTATAGTATTCGACGTTGTGGTGCGAGATGTGCCACAGCAGCAGATCGAAGTCTTCCATCGCGCGCGGCGTGTCGATTTGCTGTGTAATGTAATTGCAGCACTTGGAACCGGTGCAAAAACTGCACTTGGTGTCCGGGGTGAGCTTCACTTTCTTGGCGCCGGATTTTTTACCCGCCTTGCCGGTAGTGCGTGGATCAACAAGGGTATGAATCGGGATGACGGTGCGCATGGGAGTACTCAGATGAGAGCGCGCATTATAAGGCAAAAATATTTTGTCGCTAGCGCCCCTTAGCCGTGGCGCCGGGCTAACCGTCGCGGCCGGGTCCGTTTACAATGGCGCCATGCAATTCTCTGCCGACGAATTCCGCGATTGGCCCAATAAGCGCATCACCCTGCTCGGCATGTCCGGCGTCGGCAAGACCACGCTGGCGCATTTGCTGCGGCGCAATCACTGGTTCCATTATTCCGGCGACTATCGCATCGGTACGCGCTATCTCGACGAGCCGATCTTAGACAATATCAAGGCGCAGGCGATGCAGATCCCGTTCCTGCGTGAGCTATTGCACTCCGACTCGATTTACATCAGCAACAACATCACCGTGGATAACCTCAAACCGGTGTCGAGCTTTCTCGGGAAGCTCGGCGATCCGGAGCGCGGTGGTCTTGGGCCGGAAGAGTTCAAGCGCCGCCAGGCCTTGCACCGCGAGGCGGAAATCGCGGCGATGAAAGACGTGCCGGAGT
>CAZCAK010000181.1:0-4479 GCA_964496605.1 uncultured Acidiferrobacteraceae bacterium
GGCGTACTGGTAGCAGGCTACGTGCAGTTTAAGCGACTCGATACCATCGCGCTGACGCGACCTCCATTCAAGGCGCTGCCGGTGACGACGCATCCGCAGGTGTATTACACCCGCCCGATGGAGACCACCGAGAATGTCTGGGCTTACATCGTCGGCGTCAGCGGTGATGGCACGCGCGTCGAGCGCGACCGTCTTCTATCGCGTGTGCTGCCGGAGGCGCGGACCAATGTTCGCGGTTATGCGCACGTCTTAGTATTGCGTGGCACACCGTCGGATAATTCCGTCCCGACAGCCGAGGATGTGGTAAGCCTCGGCCGCGTGGTCGATTCCTCGGAAGTCATTCAGGCCACACTCGCGCTACACCGACTGAATCGCGTGCGCGATTGCGGCAACTGAACTATATCGTTCCAGCGCGCGGCACCAACACAAACAGCTTTCCATTTTGTTTCATCTGACCCGCCAAGGTCTCGCCGGTGACGCCCTGGCCGCAGAATAAATCCATACGCGCCGGTCCCCGAATCGCACCGCCGGTGTCCTGCGCAAATACCAGCCGACGCAAATGTGTTTGCGTGAGCGGATCGTCGGTCGCGAGCCACACCGGACTGCCCAGCGCGATGAAGTTGGGATCCACCGCGGCGCTGCGCAGCGGCGTTAGCGGCACCTGCAACGATCCGATCGGACCCACATCGGTGGCCAGCTCACGGCGCTGAAAGAAAATGTAGCTCGGATTGCAATTGAAAATTTCGTTCTGTCGCTCGGGATGAGCACTGAGCCAGGCACGGATCGACTGGAGGGTGATGTCCTCTGGCTTTAAGATTCCGCGCTCGATGAGGCAGCGACCGATCGGCACGTAAGGGTACCCATTTTGATCGAGATAACCGACCGCCATTTGGCTGCCGTCCGGCAGCACGATGCGCCCCGCACCCTGGATTTGTAAAAAAAATAACGCGATGGGATCGTCGACCCATACGAGCTCACTGCCGATGACGCCGCGCGGTTGATTTTCGATTTCCTTGCGATCGGCATAGGGCACAACCTTGCGGCCCTGCAGGCGCCCGCGCAAAGGTTTGCCGCGTAGTTCCGGATATACGCCGGCGAGATCGATGGTCAATAAATCGTCCGGGCGCGTATACACCGGAAAACGAAAGCGCTCGCTGCGCGTGAGACTGCCCTGTAGCACCGGCTCGTAATAACCCGTGATCAAGCCTTCGCGGCCACCGTCTTGGGTGACGACGCGATGCGGTTCAAACCAACGTTCGAAGAATTCGCGCGCCTGGTCGTCATTAGGCGTCGCGAGTGCTTGTGCCGCGTTACACACCGCACGCCACGAATCCGTAGCGCCGACGCGGCTATTGCAGGTCTGCGCTAACGCCGGCCAGGCCTCGGCATGGTGATCCTGTTTCCATCCCGGGACGCGCCACCATGAGACGGCGCCGCCAACGCCGGGTTTCGCGCCCAGAAAGGCGCAGCCGCTCAGTAGCAGCGAGGCGGCACACAAAAAAATGGGCAAACGAAGATGCAACACGGGAATGCGCCTGCGTAGTTCACTACACCCGCACACGGCGCTTAAAACGAGGCCAAGTCCTCGAGCGGTTCCGCGAAACCGCATTCCTTCTGCGGGCACACCTTTTCGGTACCGCGACGCTTGGTGGTTTTGATGGTCAAAATTGGATGGCCGCATTGTGGGCAGGGCTCCGCCAGCGGTTGATTCCACACCGCGTACTTGCAATCGGGATAACGTGCGCACGAATAGAAAATTTTGCCGTAACGCGATTTGCGTTTGAGCATATGCGCCTGCTTGCATTCCGGACAATCGACACCGGTATCCTCCGGCTTCTCCAGCGGCTCCATGTGTTTGCAGTTCGGATAATTACTGCAGCCGATGAATTTGCCGTAGCGTCCGCGTTTAATGACCAGCGCTGAATTACATTGCGGGCAGGTGCGGCCTTCAACGATTTCCGGTTCGTTGCTGGCACCGGCTTCATCGTCGACATTACGCGTGTAATCGCAGTCCGGATAGCCAGTGCAGCCGATAAAGTAGCCGTTGCGCCCCAGACGCTTCGATAACTTCTTGCCGCATTTCGGGCAGTCTTCTTCCAACAATTCCGTGCCGGGGCGTTCGGCGGTTTCTTTCTCGTCGACTTGTTCTTTAAATTCGGCCCAAAAATCTTTCAGTAGTGGCTTCCATTCTTTTTCGCCACGTGAGACCGCATCGAGATCGTCTTCAAGACGCGCGGTGAAATCGTAGTCGACATACTTCTCAAAATGCATCGAAAGGAATTTGTTCACCACGCGACCGACGTCGGTCGGTTTAAAACGACGCTTGTCGAGCACGACGTACTCGCGTTGCTGTAGTGTCGAAATGATCGATGCGTAAGTCGAGGGCCGGCCGATGCCGTAGGCTTCCAGTGCCTTGACCAAACTCGCTTCGCTATAGCGCGGCGGCGGTTCGGTAAAATGCTGTTCAGTGCGAATACCGCGCAGATCGACGAATTGTCCGGCCAACATGGGCGGTAGCAAGGTTTCTTGTTCGTCCTCGCCCTTCTTTTCATCGGTGCCTTCTTGATAAACCGCCATGAAGCCGGGCTTCACCACGGTCGAGCCGGTCGCACGCGACATATTGCCTTCGCCGGCCTCGAGATCCACCGATACCGTGTCGAGCGTTGCATGCACCATTTGGCAGGCGACGGTGCGGCGCCACACCAGTTCGTACAGTTTGAACTGATCCGGTGTCAACGCCTCGCGCACGCTTTCGGGAATACGCTCGGCCGAGGTCGGGCGAATCGCTTCGTGCGCCTCTTGAGCGTTTTTTGATTTGGTCTTGTAGATCTGCGGCGCTTCGGGAACGTTATCACTGCCATAACGCTTTTCGATTAAGGCGCGGATTTCTGCAATCGCCTCCGCGGCGAGATTCACCGAGTCGGTGCGCATGTACGTAATCAAGCCGATGGTTTCGCCATCGATATCGGCGCCTTCGTACAATTGCTGCGCAGTACGCATAGTGCGTTGCGCAGAAAATCCCAACTTGCGCGATGCCTCTTGCTGCAATGTCGAGGTTGTGAACGGCGGCGCCGGATTGCGCTTGCGTTGCTTCTTGTCGACCGAAATGACGCGATAGCGCCCTTGCGCCGCGGCGAGCAATACCGCCTCGACCTCAGACGCCCGCGCGGTGTCGGTAATGGAAAATTGCTCGAGCTTCTCGCCTTTGAAGTGCGTGAGCTTCGCGACAAAGTTTTGCCCCTGCGTGGTTAAATCAGATTCTATGGTCCAGTATTCACGTGCCTGAAACTTTTCAATTTCCTCTTCGCGCTCGACGATCATACGCAGCGCCGGGCTTTGGACGCGGCCGGCAGACAAACCGCGGCGCACTTTTTTCCACAGCAAAGGCGAGAGATTGAAGCCGACGAGATAATCCAGCGCGCGACGCGCCTGCTGTGCATTGACTAAATTCGACGACAACTCGCGCGGTTCTTTGATCGCCTGCTGAATTGCCTGCTTGGTGATTTCGTGGAAAACGACGCGATGCACCGGCTTTTCGGCGAGAAGGCCTTTGTCTTTCAAGATCTCGTGCAAATGCCAGGAAATGGCCTCGCCTTCGCGATCCGGATCGGTTGCGAGATAGAGCGTATCCGCCTTCTTCATTGCCTTCGCAATCGAGTCGACGTGTTTCTTATTCTTTTCGATAAGTTCGTACTTCATTTCGAACTCGTGCTCGGTATCGACCGCGCCCTTCTTTGGTATCAAGTCGCGTACATGTCCATACGAGGCGAGCGCAGTGAAATCCTTGCCCAAATACTTGGACATGGTTTTCGCCTTCGCGGGCGACTCCACGATAATCAGATTTTTTGCCATTGTCGGTGCCGAGCTGAAGCCTACGTAGTCGGTAGGGACAGCATTGTCAGCAAAAAGGTAGCAGGTTTGTCAATAGGCAGGGGAACAGAGCCGCGTGTCAGCAGCCATCAATGCAGCTGGCCTTGCGTCTCATTGAAGACCAAATCTTCCATCCAGGCATAAGCTTGTTCCTGGCCGGGTTGGTTGAACAGCACCATCAAAATAACCCATTTTAATTGGTCGAGATCGATTTCTTCGGCCTCGAGCGCCATGACGCGGTCGATCACGAGCTCGCGTGCATTGGAATCCAGCACACCATTCTGTTCCAAAAATAAGAGAAATCCGCGCGCTTCGAGGCTGATTTTTTCAACTTCTTCCGGCGAATATAGACGCATCGACAATTGCTTTGCATGCGCAGCGGTGTCATCGCGCGCGCGCAAATCGGCCAAACCTTCGAGCCAGGTAAATGCCTTATTGATTTCGCCGTGAGGAAAACCCGCTTGGGACAGCTCCGCCATGAGCGCTTCTTGGTCGGGATTAAACTCCGGTCCCTCGTCCATGTAGTTCTCGAACAGGTACATTAAAACGTCAAGTACGTTTTCTTTCATCTATAGACCTTACGAAAGTCCTGAGATATTTCCCACCCGG
>CAZCAK010000182.1:0-4474 GCA_964496605.1 uncultured Acidiferrobacteraceae bacterium
AAGGCGACGAGAAGCTATTCGCCAAATTGCAGGAACGTACCGGACCGGAAAAACTCTGGCCGAGTCGCAAATTCTTTTCCGCGAAACTCGCGGAACAATTGGCGCGTCATCGTCAGTTTCACGATACCGCCTACAACCTCGAGCCGAACGTCAAGGAAGGCCCCGGCGGTTTGCGTGATATCCAAATGATTCATTGGGTGACGCAACGTCATTTCGGCACGACGCATCTGCATGATTTGGTGACCCTGCACTTCCTGGAAGAAGACGAATATCGGGCGTTGATCCGCGGGCGCAATTTTTTATGGCAGGTACGCAGTGGGCTGCATTACCTCGCCGGCCGGCGCGAAGACCGTTTGCTGTTCGATCACCAACGCGCACTCGCGCGTCAGGCCGGCTTTACCGATAAGGAAGGCAGCCTCGCGGTCGAACAATTCATGAAACAGTATTACCGCACGGTGAAGGAACTGCGGCTGTTAAACGAAATCCTGCTGCAGCATTTCGAAGAGGCGATACTAGTCAAAAAGGCGACGAAGCCGAAGGCGCTGAATCGACGTTTCCAAGAACGCAACGGATTTATCGAGGTTACGCATCCGAAAGTATTTGAGCGCGCGCCATTTGCGCTATTGGAAATATTTTTACTATTGCAGCAATACCCGCAACTCAAAGGCGTGCGTGCAAGCACGATCCGGCTGTTGCGCGCGAACCTACACCGTATCGACGATAAATTCCGCAAGGATATCGCCGCACGCGCGCTGTTCATGGAAATCATGCGGCAGCCGCGTGGCATCACACACGAGTTGCGACGCATGAACGCCTACGGCGTACTTGGCGCCTACTTGCCGACCTTCGGCAAAATCGTGGGCCAAATGCAGCACGATTTATTTCACGTCTACACCGTCGATGAACATATTTTGTTCGTAGTGCGCAATTTGCGTCGCTTCACGCTGCCGGAATACACCGCCGAGTTTCCGCTGGCAAGCGAACTGGCGCAGCATCTGGTGAAGCCGGAGCGTCTCTACATCGCCGGCCTATTTCACGACATCGCCAAGGGCCGCGGCGGCGATCACTCGACGCTCGGCGAAAAAGACGCCGAAACGTTTTGCAAGATGCATGGCCTCAGCGATTACGATACGCGCTTCGTGACCTGGCTGGTGCGCAATCATCTATTGATGTCGGCGACGGCGCAGCGTCAGGACATCACCGATCCGGAGGTGGTATTGAAGTTCGCACAAACCGTCGGCGATCAAGAACATCTCAACCATCTCTATTTGCTCACCGTCGCCGATATGCGCGGCACCAGCCCGCAGGTATGGAATAACTGGAAGGGACGCTTATTGTCGCAACTTTATACCGAAACGACGCAGGTGTTGCGCCGCGGCTTCGGCAATCCGCTCGACGTGGAGTCGCGCATCGCGGATTTGCGCAAAGAGGTGTTGCAGCGTGTAAACGGCAAGATCCCCGCGGCCGCGGTTGAGGCGTTTTGGTCGCGCATGGATGCCGATTATTTTTTGCGCCACGATGCCGACAGCCTCGCTTGGCATGCCGCGATCGTGGCGCCGGCCGCGGCCACCGATATGCCACTGGTGGCGACGCGTTATCACGCCGACGTCGGCGCCAGCGAGTTGATGATCTTCGCTGCCGACCGCCCGGATCTATTCGCGATCATCACCGCCGGGTTCGAACGGCTTAATCTATCCATCATCGATGCGCGCATTCATACCACCGCCACCGGCTTTGCGCTCGATACCTTCGCCTTCCTCGATCACACCGGTGCCACGGTCGACGAACCGACCGCGCTCGATCATTTAACCCGGGCGATGCGCGAGCAATTGCGCCAACCGAAGCCGGGCCGCGGCATGGGCGCGACGCTGTTACCGCGACGCCTAAAACAATTTCCGATCGAGACCGCCGTGCGCTTTTCGACCTCGCGCAATGGCCAGCTGACATTAATGGAGGTCACGGCACAAGATCGACCGGGCTTGTTGTATCAAATCGCGCTGGCGCTGCAACATTGCCAGGCGACCTTGGTGATCGCGAAGGTCGCGACCTACGGCGAACGCGCCGAAGATATTTTTTTCATCACCGATATGCGCGGTCGTCCGCTCGAAGATGCGGCGCAACGCGAATGTCTCGCTGACGATATCGCCAAGCGCCTCAGCACCGATGGCGCCGAACAGCGCGCCTTAAGTTTCTAATTACTCGATCGGTTCGCCAAGATAGACGCTGCGAATCTTGGCGTCGCGCCGCAGATTCGCCGCGGTATCGGCCAGGCGTACGCGGCCACTCTCCAAGACATAACCGCGATCGGCGATATCCAAAGCAAGCTTCGCGTTCTGTTCGACCAATAACAGCGTCACGCCGCGCTGCGCAATCGCGCGAATCGTGGTAAAAATTTTTTCGACCATCAGCGGTGCGAGCCCCATGCTCGGCTCATCGAGCAATAATAGGCGCGGCCGATTCATCAAAGCGCGCGCGATCGCGAGCATTTGCTGTTCGCCACCGGAGAGTGTACCGGCGGCCTGCCGCCGCCGTTCCTGCAAACGCGGAAACAACTCATACACGCGTGCAAGATCCTGTGTCATCTCCGCTGCGCTACGTAGATACGCGCCGAGCTGTAGATTCTCCAATACGGATAAACGTCCGAACACACCGCGACCTTCCGGCACCAAGGAGATTCCCATGCGCGCGCGGCGGTGTGCCGGCGTCCCGCCGATATCTTCGCCGGCGAAACCGATGCTGCCGCTGCGCGCTTGCAGCAAGCCGGCGATGGTCTTGAGCGTGGTGGTTTTACCGGCGCCATTGGCACCGATGAGGCACACCAATTCACCGGCGGCGATCTCGAAATCAATACCCTTAACTGCAGCGATCTCGCCGTAGGTCACCAATAGTTGGTGCACCTGTAATAGACTCATGCGCCGGCATCTCCCGGCGAATTCTCGATGTGCAACTCACCGCCGAGATACGCCGCGATCACCGCACGATCCCGCTGCACTTCCGTCGGCGTGCCTTCGGCAATCACACGCCCGTAGTCCAGCACCGTCAGACGATCGCACACCCGCATGACCAGATGCATATCGTGCTCGATCAGTAATAATGTCATGCCGTCCTTGCGCAGCTTCTGCATCAAGCCTTCCAAGGTCTCGGCCTCGGCTCGGTTCATTCCCGCCGCCGGTTCGTCTAAGGCCAATAATTGCGGGTCGGTCGCCAAGGCGCGGGCAATCTCCAAGCGACGCTGGTCGCCATAGGCCAAATGCCGCGCGAGTCGTTCGGCGTGCGCACCGATGCCGACATAGCGCAATAATTCCTGTGCGCGCGCACGCAGCGCGGCCTCTTCCGCGCGCGTCTTGCGACCGCGGAATATCGCACCGAATAAACCGCTGTGCGTACGCACATGACGTCCGACCATGACGTTCTCTAGCGCGGTCATATTGGCGAACAGGCGAATGTTCTGAAACGTGCGCGCAATGCCAAGCGCGGCGACGCGATGCGGTCGCGAGCTGCCGAGCGCATTGCCGGCGAATTGCATGCTGCCGCCGTCAGGTCGATATAGGCCGGTCAAGACATTGAACAAGGTGGTCTTACCGGCGCCGTTGGGTCCGATCAAACCGTAAATTTGTTGGCGCGCGATGCGCATCGATACGCCGTCAAGCGCAGTAAGGCCACCAAAGCGCTTCACGACACCGGCGATGTCTAATAAAACTTCAGCGCTGGCTGTCATAGAGCGACGATTCGTGGGCGCCGGATTCGACACTCAACTCGCTGCGGCGACGCCGCGACGGCAATAGTCCGGCGGGACGAAATAGCATGATCGCGACCAAGGCGATACCGAACAATAGCAAGCGTAGATCGGACGGTTCGATGAGCACGCGGTTGAATACCGCATTTTGCAATTCGCCGGTGTAACGCAACGCCTCCGGCAACGCCGTTAACAACACCGCGCCGAAGATCACGCCCGCGACATTGCCCATACCGCCGAGCACAATCATGCATAGGATCATGATCGACTCGAATAGATTAAAACTCTCTGGACTGATGAAGCCTTGGAACCCGGCGAATAGTCCGCCGCTCACGCCGCCGAATGTGGCACCGACCGCAAACGCCAGCAACTTAATATTGCGCGTATTAATGCCCATGGCCTCCGCCGCCACCTCGTCTTCGCGAATCGCAATCCAGGCGCGGCCGATGCGCGAGTCTTGCAAGCGAATGGAGACGAAGATCGCGATGAGCAATAACGCCAGAAATAAATAGTAATACAGATGAATCGCCGATAAGGTCACACCGAATACTTGATGCGTGCCGCCGAAACTAAAGCCATCGAGTTTTATCGGGTCGATTAGGCTGATGCCTTGCGGGCCGTTGGTGATATTGACCGGCGCATTGAGGTTATTCAGAAAAATGCGCACGATCTCGCCGAAACCGAGCGTGACGATCGCGAGATAATCGCCGCGCAATTTGAGCGTCGGCGTGCCGAGCA
>CAZCAK010000183.1:0-4464 GCA_964496605.1 uncultured Acidiferrobacteraceae bacterium
GGGCGGGCGGGCTTGATGTCGGCTTCCTGCGCGAGCCGGAACCGGACGCAGAGCCAAGCGAATCCGAAACGCGTCAGGAGGCGGCGGAAGAAATCTCGGCAATCCAAGCCGACGCGACACGGTTATATCTGAAGGAAATTGGTTTCTCATCGCTGCTGACCGCAGAAGAGGAAGTTTACTTCTCGCGTCTATCGCGCAAGGGCGATGCTGCCGCGCGCAAGCGTATGATCGAGAGTAATTTGCGCTTGGTGGTAAAGATTGCGCGGCGTTATATGAACCGCGGCTTGGCCTTGCTCGATCTCATCGAAGAGGGAAACCTCGGTTTGATTCGCGCGGTGGAGAAATTCGATCCCGAACGCGGCTTTCGTTTTTCTACGTATGCAACCTGGTGGATTCGCCAAACCATCGAGCGCGGCATCATGAATCAAACGCGCACGATTCGCCTGCCGGTGCATATCTTGAAAGAGATTAATGTGTATCTGCGCGCAGCGCGTTACCTATCGCAAAAACTTGATCACGAGCCGACACCGGAAGAGGTGGCCAATCTTTTAGACAAACCGATCGACGACGTGAAGGCGATGTTCGGTTTGAACGAACGCGTCTCCAGCGTCGATGCACCGCTCGATGCCGATCCGGATCGTTCCTTATTAGACGCGATCGCCGACGAGCACACGCCTGATCCGGAAAAGATTCTGCAAGACGAAGATTTGCACGCCCAGATTCAGGCTTGGCTCAATGAGCTGAACGATAAGCAGCGCGAAGTGGTCGAGCGTCGCTTCGGTTTGAACGGCCGTGAGATCGCCACCTTGGAGCAGGTCGGTGCCGATATCGGCGTCACGCGCGAACGTGTGCGGCAGATCCAGGTCGAAGCCCTGCGTCGTTTGCGCACTATGTTGGAGAAAAAGGGCTACTCGATCGATTCCTTATTTTAGGGATCTGGCCCGGGGCCGAGACGCTAATGCGTGGGTTAACACCGGCTAGCCGCGCAGCAATAACGCCGCAGCGACATTCCGCCCCTCGGCGAGCAGGATATTATAGGTACGACAGGCGGCACCGGTATCCATCGCCTCCATGCCGATGTTGGCCTCGATCAGCGCCCGCGCCAAGGCCGGCTGCGGAAACCGCAGGCGCGTGCCGGTGCCGAGCAATACCACTTCCGGACGTAGGGCCGCGATCTGGGCAAAGTGTTCCGGTTGCAATTCGCCGAAATCCTGCGGCGCCCAATCGGCGATCCGATCGCCAGTGACGATCACGCTGTGGCGATATTCCGCCTCTTGCACGCGCACCAAACCTGCGTCGTAGCCGCGAATGACGTTAAGACCGACGCCTCGTTCTAAATGAATTTTCATCACCTGACTCCCGGCGGACGCGGCCGTCTGCATTGACAGGGCGCGGCGCGGCCAGTATGTTTCAAAGGAACTACGCTGATTTTAAAGCGGCGTACTAAATAGACAAACCCCCGAGAATTTTCTTAAGAATCGAACCGCCCCGTACGTCATTGGCGAGGGCGCCAAGGCCATGGATCAATTTCCCCGAATCAAACGCCTGCCGCCGTACGTCTTCAATATCGTCAACGAGTTGAAGGCGCAGGCACGCAAGCGCGGTGAAGATATTATCGACTTCGGTATGGGTAATCCCGACCAGCCGACGCCGAAACACATCGTCGATAAACTCTGCGAGGCGGCACAGCGCGGCGATACACATCGCTATTCGGTATCTAAAGGCATCCCGCGCCTACGGCGCGCGATTTGTCATTGGTATAAGACGCGTTACGACGTCGATCTCGATCCGGAAAAAGAGGCGATCGTCACCATCGGCTCGAAGGAAGGTCTGGCGCATCTGGCGCTTGCGACCGTGGGCCCGGGCGATGCAGTGCTAGTACCCAATCCGTCATATCCGATTCATCCCTACGGTTTCGTCATTGCCGGCGCCGACATCCGTCATGTACCGCTCGCGCCGGGCATCGACTTCTTTGCCGAACTGGAAACGGCGATTCGCAATTCCTGGCCGAAGCCGAAGATGCTGATTTTGAATTTCCCGAGTAATCCGACCGCGCAGTGTGTCGATCTGGCATTTTTTGAAAAGGTGATTGCGGTCGCGAAGGAGCATCGTATCTGGGTGGTGCACGATCTCGCCTATGCCGATATCGTATTCGACGGTTATGTTGCGCCGTCGATTTTGCAAGTGCCGGGCGCCAAAGACATCGCGGTGGAATTCTTCACGCTGTCGAAGAGCTATAACATGCCGGGTTGGCGCGTCGGTTTTATGTGCGGCAATCCACAACTTGTGTCCGCACTCGCGCGCCTGAAGTCGTACCACGACTACGGTACATTCACGCCGATTCAAATCGCCTCGATCTTTGCACTCGAGGGCCCGCAAGATTGCGTCACCGAAATCCGCGATCGCTATCAACAACGCCGCGATGTGTTGTGCGCCGGATTACATTCCGCGGGGTGGATGGTCGAGATTCCGAAGGCGACCATGTTTGTCTGGGCCAAAATCCCGGAACGCTATCGCAGCATGGGCTCGCTCGAATTTGCAAAAAAATTACTGCTCGATGCCAAGGTCGCGGTCTCGCCCGGCATCGGTTTCGGCGAATACGGCGACGAATACGTTCGCTTCAGCCTCATTGAGAACGAGCAACGCACGCGTCAGGCGATGCGTTCGATCCGCGAGCTATTTCGTCGCGAAAACAAACAACCAAAAAAAGTTGGGGAAGGCGTTTGAAGCCAGTCAAAATCGGAGTGCTCGGCCTTGGCACGGTCGGCGGCGGTACGGTCAATGTTTTAAGGCGCAACGCGCAGGAAATTACCCGGCGCGCCGGCCGCGAAATTCAAATCGTGCAAGCAGTCGCGCGCGACTTAAGCAAGGCACGTAATCTCAATACCGACGGTATTCAACTCGGCACCGACGCCAAGGCATTAGTCGATAATCGCGAAATCGACGTCGTGGTGGAACTCATTGGCGGCTACGAGCCGGCGCGCGAGTTGGTCTTGCGCGCGATCGCCAATGGCAAACATGTGGTCACGGCCAACAAGGCCATGATCGCGGTACATGGTAACGAGATTTTTGCCGCGGCCCAGAAGAAGGGCGTAATGGTCGCGTTCGAGGCGGCGGTCGCCGGTGGTATTCCTATTATTAAGACGATTCGCGAGGGCCTGGCGGCAAATCGTATTCAATGGCTCGCCGGCATCATCAACGGCACCGGTAATTTTATCCTGACCGAGATGCGCGACAAGGGTCGCGATTTCGACGATGTCTTGGCCGAGGCCCAAAAACTGGGGTACGCCGAAGCCGATCCGACCTTCGATGTCGAAGGTATCGACGCGGCGCACAAGCTGACAATTCTTGCGGCGATTGCCTTTGGCATTCCGTTGCAATTTAAAAAGGCTTATACCGAAGGCATCACGCGCATCGCGCGCGAAGATGTCACTTACGCCGAGGCCTTCGGTTATCGCATTAAACATCTCGGCATCGCCCGCCGCACCGAACGCGGCGTGGAATTACGCGTACACCCGACATTGATTCCCGAACGCCGTCTGATTGCGAACGTGGATGGCGTTATGAATGCCGTGCTGGTGAAGGGCGATGCGGTCGGACCGACCTTGTATTACGGCGCCGGGGCCGGTGCCGAGCCGACGGCATCCGCGGTCGTGGCGGATATTATCGATGTGGTGCGTACCTTAACGACCGATCCGGATAATCGCGTGCCGCATCTCGCGTTTCGTGCCGATGCCTTGTCGGATTTACCGATACTATCGATGGACGAGATCGAAACTGCGTATTACTTGCGCATGCAGGCGCAGGATCGTCCGGGCGTGCTTGCGGAAGTCACCAAAATCTTGGGCGATGCCGGTATCAGCATCGAGGCAATCTTGCAAAAAGAACCCGCCGCCGGCGCCAACCAGGCCTCCATCATCATGTTGACGCACCGCGTGCGCGAACGAAACATGAACGACGCCATTAAACAAATCGAAAAACTCCAAGCGATCAACGGCGCGGTGGTGCGCATTCGTTTGGAGCATCTCAATAAGGACTGGGCTTAATGAACGCACGACGCTACACCGGACTCATCGACAAATACCGCGATCATCTGCCGATACACGAAGACACGCGCGTCATCAGCTTGGGCGAGGGTAATACGCCGCTGATTCGTCTTGGTAATCTCGCGCGCGATCTTGGCAGCAAGGTCGATATTTACGTCAAGTACGAGGGCTTGAATCCAACCGGCTCGTTTAAAGACCGCGGTATGTGCATGGCGGTTACCAAGGCGGTAGAGGCGGGTAGTCGCGCCATTATTTGTGCGTCGACCGGCAATACTTCGGCGTCGGCCGCGGCCTATGCTGCACGTGCCGGCATCACCGCATTCGTGTTAATTCCGGATGGCAAAATCGCTCTGGGCAAATTGGCGCAGGCCATGATTCACGGCGCGATCGTGATTCAGATTAAGGGCAACTTCGACGC
>CAZCAK010000184.1:0-4459 GCA_964496605.1 uncultured Acidiferrobacteraceae bacterium
GAATCCGCGCCTACGGCTTGCGGTCGACCAGGCGAAGAAGTCGTCGATGCCGAAGGACAGCATCGAGCGCGCGATTAAGAAGGGCGCCGGTCTCGCGACCGAGGGCGTGACCTACGAGAAGCTGACCTACGAAGGCTTCGCGCCGCATCGCGTCCCGGTGATCGTCGAATGTCTCACCGATAATGCCAACCGCACCGCGTCGAATATCCGCGTGCTGTTCCGCAAGGGACAGTTGGGCGCCTCCGGTTCGGTGACATGGGATTTCGATTATCTCGGTTTAGTCGAAGCCACGCCGGAAAACGCCGACGCCGACCCGGAAGTCGCGGCAATTGAAGCCGGGGCACGCGATTTGGAGACGACGCCCAACGGCGCAACACTTTTCCTCACCGACCCAGCCGATCTCGATGCAGTGTCGCGTGCATTACCGACGCATGGCTTTGTCGTGCAATCGGCGCAACTCGGCTATCGCCCGAAAAATCCGGTGGCCTTAGGCGATGCCGAGCGTGCCGAAGTCGAGGCGTTCTTGGAAGCTATCGACGCCGACGACGATGTGCAGAACGTGTATCCGGGTCTCGCGGGATAAAATATTCCGTTGAGTTTCACTGTGCGCAACGGTAAGTCGATTAACTGATCGCAAGCGCCCGAACCAGCGCGGTGATGCCTTGTGCCGCGCGCACTGGTTGCGCGAGCGTTCGCGGCTTACCGATACGCCGAAAAATTTCTTCTGCCGCGAGCCAACCGGAACGCGCCGCGCTTTCCATAGAAACAGGTAAGCCGGTATGGGTCCAGTCGCCGGCAAGCAAGAGATTGGTCATCGTGGTGCGCGTCGGCGGGCGTTTGGCTTCGGTGCCCGGTGCGGGACGCGGAATCGCGAGTGGTATGCGATGTACGCGCGCATGCATTAATCGTTCGCGTCGCGCCGTGGGTAGATGTTCCGCGAGTTCGCGCAACGTCGCATCGACAATCGCGGCATCATCGAGATGTTGTACGTGTCCGCTGTCGATAATATTGCTCGCAATCAGCGACGGCCGGTTGCTCCAACCCGGACGAATATTCGATAAATCGTATGAGTCGTAAGTGAGATTATGCGGTGACCACGTTCGAGTCCAGGCGCGCTCCCGGGTTAGCTTGTGCGTAAACCACAAATAAGTGCTGATATACGGACTTGGCTCAAAGACATCGAGATCGCGGAACGGTTGCTGCTGCAACAGTGCCCGCGGCAGCAGCGCGCGTAAATCGAGCGGCGGTATTGCCGCAATGCAAAATCGTGTATCGATGTTGCGACCGTCTTGAAGCGAGGCAGAGATGGTGTCGTCGCGGTGATGCACAGTACTGACAGCGGCGTCGGTCAGAATTTCCGCGCCCGCCATTTGCAATAATCGACTCGCGTTCGGTACAAATAATTCGCTTAATCCGCGCGCGGCGTAACCCATGCGAATATCGTTGTGCCCCAGCATTAAGCGGTAGAAGCGCAATAAGGCACCGGCGGAGCATTCGTGCAAGGGCACGTTCATGATGGTGATGCTCATCGTGGCCCAATAGGTGTCGATGAAGCGTTGCGTAATACCTAAACCACGCAAGAAATCGTACGCATTCGTTTGATCCCAGCGCGCGGTCGCGTCTTCACCGTTTTTCATCGCGAGCCACACGACCCGTGCGTTCGAGGCTAAATCGCATAGGCGCATGCGCGGCAATTGCATCAAGCTAGGCAGAAAGTGCAGCGGCGGCGGCAGGTGCGCGAAGCGTACCGGCCAAGTGCGACCGCGCGCCACGACGCGCATAAATTCCGTATCGTTCCAAACAATACCGTCGTGCTCACCGACGCTCCGCAGCAATTGAAAAAAATTCGGATAGTCCGACAGCACGATGTGCGGTCCGAGGTCGACAATATCGCCGGTCTGCTCGTCGCGCATGCTCGCGGCGCGGCCACCAAGTGTCGCGGCGCGCTCGACCAGCGCGATGCGTAGGCCACTCTCACGCAAGGCAAGCGCGCAGGTCAGTCCGGCGATGCCGCCGCCGATGATCAGGACATCGGTCTGCATTGGGATCTGAATTCGTGTCGGTTTCGACACGAGACTATCGATTAGTAGGTATTCCAGCTATCCGACCGTCTGCCATCCCAAATAGTTTTGCGTTCGATCGGGGTGTCACATGGAGCGGATATTGGCAGGTCGGTGGGATTTTTATCGGAATAACCCCGGTGTCACCGTCGAAGTTACGCGCCGCCGTTGGGCGGCGACGGCACACCGTGACGCGTTAGTATCGTATTCGATTACGGTATCAAGACGTTCCGCGCCTTTGGCCTTAAGCGTGCCACGAGAACGGTGGCGCCGTGTCCCTGATTGATGAGGTGTCGTGTCACCGCCCCTTCCTTTAGATAGGGGCGGCGTTGATAGGCGGGGAATTCAGAACAGAAAGGTCTTAATGCCTTACTTCGGTTGACTACGCATATACGGCACTTTGGTCTTGAAGCGGGTGCGCGCACAGAGTTGTTGCGCGTATTCGCCCGCAAACTGCGTCACTTCTTCCTTCGAGCCTTGACGTACGCCTGAAAGCGCGCCGCCCGGAACATCGATGACGTAACGGCACCATTTGCCATCGGCGCCGCTCGGCGCGGCAATCGATTCCACCGATACGACGCCGAAGCGTAACTCCTCCGTACTCTGACTATCGGTGCTACCGCCCTCGCTTGTTACCGCGTTGGTTTCGGGCAGTGTCGGTTCGGAAGGAAGTTCTGGCATGGTTGCGCGCTCGCGGTTGATTAAGGTCATCGTCGTCTCCGAATTGTGCGGGGCTTGCGTACTCAATCCGCGCTGCGGCGGGAAACGCTGAACACCGGCGGTGTATGGGGCGAATGCTGTGAGCGGTTTTCGAGGTGAAGGCATCGCAGCGCGACCATTGTAACAAATATTGTGCCGCGCGGCTCGCTTTATCGGAGTTATTTGCGTATAGTGCCGGCTCCACGTTTTAACGTGGCTTGCGTTTCTGACCTTTCCCGCGCTTTTTTGCTCGTTGCCTGGTTAGTAACGCCGCGGCCGCCAAGGCCCTACGGTGAACCAGGCGAATCCCTCGCTGCGTTCGTTTATTTGCTATTCGTCCGCGCATGCGGAAAGGAACTACTTTGTCTTTTGAACAATTGAATTTACACGCATCGTTGTTGCGCGCCATAGAAGCCTTGCATTTTAAGGCGCCGACTGCGATCCAAGCAGAAGCGATTCCGGTCGCGTTATCTGGTCGCGATCTCATGGCCTCGGCCCAGACCGGCACCGGCAAGACCGCCGCGTTTGTATTGCCGGCGCTGCAGCGTTTATTAACGCCTTCGGCCGCACGCGGCAATGGTCCGCGCGTATTGGTGCTTACCCCGACGCGCGAACTGGCAACACAAGTCACCGACAATATCGCGCAGCTCAGTCGTTTTTGTCGCCTCACCTCCGGCAGCATCGTCGGCGGTTTACCTTATCCGAAACAAATCCGCTTACTGCAACAACCGCTCGATCTATTGGTAGCGACACCGGGTCGTCTGATGGATCACATGGAGCGCGGGCGTGTCGATTTCTCGCGTCTGGAACTGCTGGTATTGGACGAAGCGGATCGCATGTTGGACATGGGCTTTGTCGATGCGGTCAAGGCGATTGCGGTGAGCACGCCGGCGACACGGCAGACGTTATTATTCTCCGCGACGCTCGAAGGCCGTGTGCTCGAAGTTGCGCGTCAATTACTGAAAAACCCCGAGCGCATTCAACTCGCGGCAAATACGCAATCGCACGCCAGCATCGCGCAGACCATGCATGTTGCCGACGATGTGACGCACAAGCACGCCTTGCTCGATCATTGGTTAAAGACCGATGGTATGTACCAAGCGGTGGTGTTCGCCGGTACCAAGCGCGGTGCCGATAAATTGGCCAAGCGCTTAAGCGCCGATGGCCATAAGAGCGCCGCGTTGCACGGCAATATGAATCAGAATCAACGCAAGCGTACAGTCGACCAAATGCGTCGCGGTAATGTGCGCGTGCTGGTAGCGACCGACGTCGCCGCGCGCGGCCTCGATATTCAAGGCATTAGTCACGTGATCAATTTCGATTTGCCGATGGTGGCAGAAGACTATATTCATCGCATCGGCCGTACCGGTCGCGGCGGTGCCTCCGGCATGGCAATTACGCTCGTGACACCGGAAGAGCGTGGCAAATGGCGCGCGATCGAGCGTCTCACCGGTCGGCGTCTGGATGCGCTAACGGTGGACGGTCTCGAACCGAAGCGCTCTCTGGGCGCGGGCGGTGGTGGGGTGCGTCCGGCAGCGAATCAAACACGGCGACGTCCCTCCAGCGGACAAGGACGCCCGTCCCGTGGCGCGGCACCGGCACGGCGTGAGTCGGCGGCACCGCGCAACGCCGGCGGCTATAGCGCATTCGAAGGTCGCGGACGCGACCGCGATGCCCGTAGCGAACGACCGCACGGTCAA
>CAZCAK010000185.1:0-4425 GCA_964496605.1 uncultured Acidiferrobacteraceae bacterium
CGCGGGTCATCGCGGCGTAACGCAACGCCTGCCGCATGTCCCCGGCATCGACGCTGCCGGCATTGTCGTCGAAAGTGCGGTGCCGGAATTTAAAGTCGGCGACGCCGTCATCGTCACCGGTTTCGATTTCGGTATGAACCACTGGGGCGGTTACGCCGAATACGCGCGCGTGCCGGCGCAGTGGGCGCTGCCCTTGCCGGCAGGTTTGAGTCTGTTCGAAAGCATGGCACTCGGCACCGCCGGTTTAACCGCGGCGCTATGCGTCGACGAGCTATTAACGCACGCAGTAACCAAAGACGCCGCGTCACCCGTGGTCGTAAGCGGTGCGAGCGGCGGTGTCGGCAGCATTGCCGTGGCAATTTTGGCGCAACTCGGTTTTACCGTCGCGGCGATTTCGGGTAAGGCCGACGCTGCACCCTATCTGCAACAACTTGGTGCCACGCAAATCGTCGCACGCAGCGATCTGCCGCTCGATAACCCGAAGCCGTTACTCAGCGAACGTTGGGCCGGCGGTGTCGATAGCGTCGGCGGTGCACTGCTGACGTACATGCTCAAGGCGCTACGCTATAACGGTAGTATCGCCTGCTGCGGCCTCACCGGTGGCAGCGATTTAGCCACCTCGGTGTATCCGTTTATTTTGCGCGGCGTGCGCCTGCTCGGGGTAGACTCGGCGCAATGCAGCCTGACACGCCGCACCGACATCTGGCGGCGTCTGGCGCAGACATGGAAGCCCCGGCAGTTAGCGGCAATCACAACAACCATAGACCTGAATCAGTTGCCGGAGTATTTCACGCGCATTCGCGCCGGCGCGCTGCGGGGGCGCACGGTCGTCGTGCTCAACGACCATGCGCCGGTGTAATGTTGAGATAAACCTAGAACCGATACATCAGCGATAAATTGACCACCGGGTAATAGCGGTACGAGGAAATATCTTCTTGTGCGCGCGCCTGCTCTTTCGCCAACTCCGCGCGGAAGGTCGGGTCGTTGGCGAAGCTGCCGCTGGCGTTCAGGCTGACTTCGGGTTCGCCTTGGTACATAACGCCGATATCGAGATTGGCGCCGAAGCCCTTGGTCGCCGGGCGCTTACCAAATCCAATACCCAAATACGGTGCATATTTCTTAAATGCAACTTTGCCGGTTAACTCACCGACTTGCGACGGCGTATACACGGTATCGCCGATTTGTACCGATTGATTCGGTGTTGCCTTGAGGTTGAGCGCATTGCGGTTGTTCACGACACCGGTCGAGACATAGAACACGCCCTTGAACGGGTGCCAGTCCAATAATAAGGATACGTTTTTCAACGCCAACTCGTTGTCGTATTCGATTTGATCGATCGTTTGCTTGAAATCGTAATTCAATTGATTGGCGCCGAGACGCAGATTGATACGCTCACTTACGGCCCAGCCGATATTGGCACCGGCGCCGAGACTACCGGCATTGATGCCGAGGCTCGGTCCCTCCGCGGCGGCATTGGCGGTATGCAGCAAGGCACAGACACCGATGATGGCACCGGCGGCAACAACTCGATTCATGTTTCCCCCCCAAAAGTGAACGCTCCGGCAGTGGCCGGGGTGATAAGAACAAACGTTAATTGAATCTAGTACAAGATCGGGAAAACACAATCGCGCATCACTGACGCTATCACTTGCGACGTAGCATGCGCCTTAGGGCGTTCTCGCCGAGGGGGCGGCGATATTTAACGCTTAAGCTGCGGCGCCACTCGCGCCAAAAATCGCGACGGAAATAGACGTTGATTGCGGCGGCGACCAGCATTGCCACCAATGCACCGAGGCTTGCCAGCGCCATATCTTTTTGCGCGTCCCAGGGATCGCCTTGGGTCGCGAGATAATCCACACCGGTGCCGCCGAACTGCACCGCCACGCCCCACTCGATCAGCTCGAACAGCATCGACGTCGACATCGTGAGGTCCATCGGCAAAAAATAGCCCCAAAAGCCGCGTACCTGCGCGATGCGTAAAAACACCTCACGGATCGGATACGCCAGTAATAAGCCGTAAGAGAAATGTACGATGCGATCGAAATGATTGCGCGCCACACCTGCCGGCGTGAGGTCGAACCAGAGGCGATAAGGCACTTTGGCGTAGGTATAGTGCGCGCCGATTTCGTGCAAGGATAAAAAAATGAAAATGAGAAAATAGGAAACCAGCGACAAGCGAAAGCTGCGGTAGCTGGCCATCAACGCCAGGGCGAACGGCACTACCAGTGCATTCTCCAGCAGCCACACGGCACGGTCGTGCGGTGCGATGCCTAACAAAATAGATTCCGACACGAATAGCAGCGCCAACACGAGCGTGGCGCGATGCGTAGCCTTGGCGAGGTCAGTCACAGTGCGTTCGATTCGATTACCGCGGTTATGGATTAATAATAGAGCGCGCGCTGCACCGCGTCGATCATTGCCCTGGGCTTATCGCAAATTGGGCCAGGGTATTTTTCAAATCGTCGAGTCGGTAGGGCTTATTGATAACGGCCTTGAAGCCGTAGCGTTCGTAATCGGCAACCACCGGGTCGTTCGAGTAGCCGCTCGAGACGATCGCATTGACGTTGGGGTCAATCGATTTCAGCGCCGCGAGACACTCGCGTCCACCCATGCCGCCCGGCACCGTTAGATCGAGAATGACCGCGATGAAGCGATAGTTTTGTTGCCGCGCATTTTTATAAAGCGACACCGCCTCGGCGCCGTCGCTCGCAAGCTCCACGGAGTAGCCAAGACCTTGCAGTAATTGACGCGCGACGTCGCGAATCATTTTGTCGTCGTCCATCAACAGGACATTACCACCCACCTTCAGACGGTGTGCCGCTGGCGCCGACGGGGCGCGCGCCTGTTTGCGTTCCTCGCGCTCGGCCGCCGGCAAATAAAGCGAGAATCGCGTTCCAGCCCCGATCTGCGATTCGACGGTAATATGGCCGCCATGGCGCGTCAGAATCGAATACACCATCGCGAGACCCAGGCCACTGCCGCGATTCTTGGTGCTGAAATAAGGATCGAAAATCTTCGACAGGTGTTCCGGCGCAATACCGACACCAGTGTCGGTGAAATCGATGCCGATATATTTACCTTGCGGTAGCGGCGCGATTTCGTGATTCAGCCGCATATTTTTTGCTTCGACCGTAAGTGTGCCGCCGCTTGGCATCGCGTCCTTCGCGTTAACGACAAGATTATTCACCACCTGACTGATTTGTCCGGCGTCGAAATTGGCCGGCCACAAATCCGCGGCAATATTGAGCTTAAGCCCGATCTTGGCGCCGGCGAGGGCGAATTGACAAGTGTCGATGATCAACTGCGTTAACGAGCCGAGCTTGCGTACCGGTGTGCCGCCGCGCGCAAACGTTAGCAATTGATTCGTAAGCTCGCGGGCGCGCCAAAAACCCTTTTCCGCTTGCAATAAGGCGTCTTCTAATTGCCGCGGTTCTTGCGTGTGCAATTTCGCCAACGAGATGTTGCCCAAGATCGCGGTCAAGACATTATTAAAATCGTGCGCGATGCCGCCGGCCAATAACCCGATCGACTCCAGGCGTTGCGCCTTGACCGCGTCTTCTTCCAATTTTTTTTGTTCGCTGATGTCGATTACAACAACGATCGCGCCAATGACGTCGTCCCCTTGATTACGCAAGGGCGTGGTGGTGTATAAACCGTAAAAGCGCGTGCCGTCATAGCGTGTGACCTCGAACGCGTCGGAGCGGGCGGCACCGGCGAGCGCATCGTCGATCAAATGCGCCACTCGTTGGACCGAGGCGCCGATCAGGGTGGCGAACTCACGACCGTGCAACTGCTCGCCCTGAATATGGTACAAGCTCTCGGTGGCGCGGTTGCAATACGTCACAGCACCGCGTTCGTCGACCGTCACGATCGCGTGGTTCACGTGATCCAATAACTTCGCTTGGAATTCGATCTTGCGCTCGGCCTCTTTGAGCTCGGTAAAATCGACCACGAAGCCGACAATCATTCCGGATCCAATATCGCTTTTCCCCACCAAAACCGGCACACGCGTGCCGTCTTTGCGTACGAATTCCTGCTGGTAAGGTCGAACCGACTCGCCGCGCTCCAGCGCCGACCAGGCCGTACGTGCGAGTTCGTGGTATTCGGGCGCGGTAATTTCTAATTCGTTGACGCAGCGCCCAATGAACTCTTCGTGGGTATAACCGACGAGATTGAGCAGCGCCGGGTTCGCCTCAAAGACGCGCCCTTCGACGTTGCTGAAAAAAATCCCCACTGGATTGGCGTCCACCATCGAGCGCAAACGGGACTCGCTTTCGCGCAGCGCGGTCTCGGCTCGCTTAATGCCGGTCAAATCTTGCGCGTGCACCATCACAACATCAGGCGCGATAAAGATATACGTTGCAATGAGGTAGCGTTTTTCGCCGGTCGTCACCATGGCGTACCAGGCCTCTTGCTTGAGCGTAC
>CAZCAK010000186.1:0-4388 GCA_964496605.1 uncultured Acidiferrobacteraceae bacterium
GTACGGTGGAAGAATTGCTGACGCTCGCGCCGGAAATGTACGACATCACGGTGTTTGGCGCCGAGCCCTACGGCAATTACAACCGCATTTTATTGTCACCGGTGCTCGCCGGCGAGAAAACCATCGATCAAATCATGCTAAACGACGATGCCTGGTACGCCAGCAACGGCATCGTCTTGCACAAAGGCAAAGAAATCACCGCGATCGACCGGCGTCAACGGAAGTTATTCGCCAAGGACGGCACCAGCGCACATTACGATCGCTTACTGATCGCCACCGGTTCCAATCCAATCATCCTGCCCGTCCCTGGACAGCAGTTACCGGGCGTGATCGGCTTTCGCGATATTCAAGACGTCGACCGCATGGTCACAGCGGCACAGGAATTTCGTCATGCGGTCGTGATCGGCGGCGGTTTGCTCGGGCTCGAGGCGGCGAACGGCTTATTGCAGCGCGGCATGAAAGTCAGTGTCGTGCATCTCGGCGATACGCTCATGGAACGCCAACTCGATAGCGTCGCTGGTAAGATGCTAAAGCAATCTCTTACCCAGCGCGGCATCGAATTTATCATGGGCGCCAACACCCAGGAAATTATCGGCAAAAAGCGCGTTCAGGCGATCCGCTTTCAAGACGGCCGTGAGATCACCGCCGATATCGTCGTGATGGCGGTCGGTATTCGACCGAACATTGCACTGGCAAAAAATGCCGGTATCTACTGTGAGCGTGGCGTCGTCGTGAACGACACCATGCAGACTTACGATCCGCGCGTGTACGCTGTCGGCGAATGCGTGCAGCATCGGCGCCAAACCTATGGCTTGGTGGCGCCGCTATTTGAAATGGCCAAGGTGTGTGCAACGCATCTTGCGCAACTGGGTTATGGGCGCTATCAGGGCTCGCTCACCTCGACCAAACTCAAAGTGACTGGTATCGATTTATTTTCCGCCGGCGACTTCACTGGCGACGATCACAGCGAAGACATCGTGATGCAAGACAGCGCACGCGGTGTCTATAAAAAAATCGTGATCAAGAACCAGCGTATCAGCGGCGCGGTGATGGTCGGCGACACCATCGACGGCGCCTGGTACTTTCAAATGATGCGCGAGGGCCGCGATATCGCCGATATCCGTCCGCAGCTCATGCTGGGGCAGGCACACCTCGGCGATTCCGGACGCAGCGGTGCGACCGCCGTCGGCGCCATGGCCGATAGCGCCGAGATTTGCGGTTGTAACGGTGTATGCAAAGGCACGATTGTGCAGGCAATCACTAAAAAAGGTTTGTTTACGCTGGAGGAAGTCCGCGCGCACACCAAGGCGTCGAGCTCCTGCGGCTCCTGCACAGGACTAGTGGAACAATTATTGGCGACGACCTTAGGCGGCGACTACTCTGCTGCACCCAAGGCGAAACCGCTATGCGCTTGCACGCGCTACACGCACGACGAGGTGCGCGCGCTGATTCGCGAACGCGCGTTGACCTCGATTCCGGATGTCATGCACACGCTGGAATGGACTACAACTAACGGTTGCGCCACGTGCCGCCCGGCGCTGAATTACTATTTGATCTCGACTTGGCCGGCGGAGGCACACGACGATCCGCAATCGCGCTTTATCAACGAACGTGCGCACGCCAATATCCAAAAGGACGGTAGTTACTCGGTGGTGCCGCGCATGTGGGGCGGCGTTACCAATCCAAACGAATTGCGCGCCATTGCCGACGTCGTTGATAAGTACAAGATTCCCTCCGTTAAGCTCACGGGCGGTCAACGCATCGACATGCTTGGCGTGAAGAAGGAAGACCTGCCGAAGGTCTGGGGCGATCTTAACAAGGCCGGGCTCGTATCTGGCCACGCCTATGGCAAGGCCTTGCGCACCGTCAAAACCTGCGTTGGCCAGGAGTGGTGTCGTTTCGGTACGCAAGACTCGACGACCATGGGTATCGAGCTGGAGAAACTGACTTGGGGTTCATGGATGCCGCACAAGTTTAAAATGGCGGTCAGCGGCTGTCCGCGCAATTGCGCCGAGGCGACGATCAAGGATTTCGGTGTCGTCGCGGTCGATTCCGGCTGGGAATTACATGTCGGCGGCAACGGCGGCGTAAAGGTGCGCGTCACCGATCTCCTGTGTAAGGTGTCGACGCCGCAGGAGGTCTTGGAGTACAGCGCCGCGTTTATTCAGCTCTACCGTGAAGAGGCACGTTACCTCGAACGTACCGCGCCGTGGATCGAGCGCGTCGGCTTGAGCTATGTGAAACAAAAAATCGTCGACGACGCGCGCAATCGACAAGCGCTTTATCGCCGCTTCATCGATTCGCAACGTTACGCCCAAGTCGATCCATGGGCTGAGCGCGCCGCTGGGCACGTCGCGCGTCATGAATTTATTCCGATTAAGCAGGTGGTTTAATGAACGACTGGATCGATATCGGCACTCTTGAAGAAATTCCGCGCCTGGGGGCGCGTGTCGTCCGCACACCGAGCGGCGATATCGCGGTATTTCGCACCGCCGACGACACGGTGTTCGCCCTGCGCGACGCCTGCCCCCACAAGGGCGGCCCATTATCGCAGGGCATCGTCCATGGCGGGCGCGTGACCTGTCCGTTGCATGGATGGAATATCGAGCTCGATTGCGGTAAAGCGGTCGCGCCGGACGAGGGTTGCGCCGAACGCTTCAACCTCAAATCGGAAAACGGACGCCTATTGCTGGAGCTGCCGCTCGCGGTACGTCGATCCGCCTAGCGAACAGTTCCGGAAACGCGCGAGAAGGCATATCATGCCGCGATGCGCCCCTTGATCGATTCGTTTCAGCGTCGCATCGATTATTTACGGCTGTCGGTGACCGACCGCTGCGATTTGCGCTGCACCTACTGTATCCCTAAAGGCTTCAAAAACTTTCGCGAACCCGATAACTGGTTGCGCTTTGACGAAATCGAGCGGGTCGTGCGCGCCTTCACCGAACTCGGCGTCCGCCGCGTACGCTTGACCGGCGGCGAGCCGCTGCTGCGACGCGATCTCGCCGGACTTGCGACTCGCCTCACTGCCCTGCCCGGCCTTGAGGATCTATCGCTCAGCACCAACGCCACGCAGCTAATGCAACATGCGAGTGCTTTGCGCGCCGCCGGGGTTGGACGCTTAAATGTCAGCCTGGATTCGCTGAAACCGGAGCGATTCGCGGAAATCACCAACGGCGGTAAATTGTCCAAGGTGCTCGCGGGGCTGGCGGCGGCAAAGGCTGCAGGATTTACACCGATCAAAATTAATACCGTCTTGATGGGTGGCGTCAACGACGATGAACTCGATGACCTAATCGCGTATTGCAGCGAGAACGGCTTTAGCCTGCGCCTGATCGAGACCATGCCGATCGGCGACACGGGTCGCGCCGCCAGCGGACATTACATCGATTTACAAACTGTACGACGCAGGTTGGAACAACGTTATGAATTGATTCCGGCGGCCTTGCCGGGTGGCGGGCCGGCGCGCTATGTGCAATTGAAGCAAACCGGTCTGACCATTGGATTTATCACGCCAATCTCGCAACATTTCTGTGAGACCTGCAACCGCGTGCGCCTGTCGGTCGATGGAACTCTGTATCTATGCCTTGGGCAAGAAGACCGCTTGGAACTGCGGCCGCTATTGCGCGCCGGCATCGATGACGACGCATTGCGCGCGGCGATTCTTGCCGCCATTGCACGCAAACCCGAACGCCATGAATTTAAGGAAGCGCCGACGAAGGTCGTGCGCTTTATGTCGCTTACCGGCGGGTAACTTCTCAGCTTAAGATTTTCTAACGCGAAATGGCTTGGATTAACTTATCTTCAAGCTCGATACGCTCGGCCAATACTTCGCCCAGCTTGGATAGATCCGCTTGTAGCCCATCGAGATTTTCGCAATGGTCTTCGCAGTCGTATTTATCGTTAAATTCCAGTGCGACTTCGGTTGCGTGTGCGATACGCGGATAGAGCTTCTCGGCTAATTCCGCCGCGGTACGCCGACGCTCTTGGCCGCTCGCAATACGTTCGTATACGCCGAAATGTGCGGTGGCGATGTAGTCGACTAGGATTTGGCAAAATTGCTGCAATAAGACTTGCACGCTTCTATGGTCGGGTTTTTTACTGCCGACCTCCGGAAACGGTTCAAGGCCAGCGAGACGGCAAAAGGTGACTAACATTTCGGTGCGCTCGGTTTGTAGCTTCGCGAGCATTTTTTGTGTGCCGGCGCGACGCTCTTGCACGGCATTATCAGCGATGGTCATGGGTACCTCCCTCCTCCAGGAATCGGAAACGATTCCTTGATGTAATGACGCAAAAGACTATTACCTATGCGTCGATGGTTTGCAACAACTTTCCGATAAACAATACTTTAGTAAATAAAGTTAGTCTAAAACGGAAAACCTGGAAGCTTT
>CAZCAK010000187.1:0-4342 GCA_964496605.1 uncultured Acidiferrobacteraceae bacterium
TAAAGCCTACCTCGATCGGATCGCCGCTATAACTAACAGCTAATTCCTCTTGTGCTTCTTCATGCTCCGGATTATGAGCGGTGATTTGCAACCGCCCGTTATCGAGCGCTAAACGTACGCCACGGTACTTCTCATTGGATAAGATCGCGGCGCGCGTCAGCGTTTCTCGCAGTTCGTTGCGCCCCACAGTCATTTTACGGGTCTGATTCTTAGGAACCACCTTGGTGTAGTCAGGGAATCGGCCATCGATCAGTTTCGAGGTAAACACTACGCCGTTCGCACTCATCCGAATATGGTTGGCGCTCAACTGCATTATTACCTTACCTTCGAGGTCGCTTAAGAATCGAGCAATCTCTACAACACCCTTGCGAGGCACAATAACTTGGCGGTTAGCGCTGCTTTTATATGCTACTTCGCCTAAGGCGAGTCGGTGTCCATCGGTCGCCACTGCACGCATGTAGTCGGATCCGAATTCGACCAATAACCCGTTCAGGTAGTAACGAACATCTTGCTGTGCCATACAAAACGACGTCCGATCAAATAGATCTTTTAAGGTCGCTTGCGGGATCTCTTCAGTAACTCCCCAATCACCCCCCTCTAAACTGGGGAACTCAGTACTTGGTGCGGCGGCAAGCGTATAGCGGCTGCTACCTGACCGTACAATAATTTTCTGCTTATCAATTTTAACTTTAATCAGTGCGTCAGGCGGTAGAGCGCGACAGATATCGAATAACTTCCGGGCCGGTGCAGTAAATTCGACCTCTTCGGTGCTCGCCGACGGAATACTGGCACGTAGCTCGATCTCAAGATCGGTTCCTGTCAGGGTCGTCACACCGTTTTTTGTCTCAATTAACACGTTTGCCAGTATCGGCATCGTATGGCGACGCTCGACCACACCTGCAACTAGCCCCAGAGGCTTTAACAGCGCTTCTCTTTGTATTTGTATTTCCATGGCGACGATAGAGTTAGTAATGATTTTTTATTATTTAAGATCTGTTATTACTACTAGTGAGGTCAGTTAATATCGTTATATTCAAGTAACCTATGTAAATCAATGTCTTACCTGCATTAAAGGCTGTGTATAAGCCGGGAATATCCAGCTGCCGGGCCGATGCGAGTATTGTGCATTGTTTTATATCGCTATCCTGGCCGATATTGTACACAGACTCTAGGGCACTACGCCGACAAGATACGCAACAGGTTGTTATAGTCCTCGCGTATGCGACTATCGATCGGAAGAAGTTCTGCGATTTTCCGGCATGCGTGAATTACGGTCGTGTGATCGCGCCCGCCGAAGGCATCACCAATTTCGGGAAGGCTATGGTTTGTAAGCTCCTTCGCTAATGCCATTGCGAGCTGACGTGGACGCGCTATCTGGCGTGCACGTGTTTTCGAATGCAGGTCCGCGATACGTATGTTGTAGTACTCTGCAACGGTTTTCTGAATGTTGTTGATCGTAATAAGGCGCTCCTGAAATGCCAGGAGGTCGCGCAAGCTGTCGTTAGCGAGGGTTAGGTCGATGGGGCGCCCAGTGAATGATGCGCTCGCCATCACACGGCGCAAGGCACCCTCTAACTCGCGGACGTTCGATCGAACGTGTTTGGCGATAAAAAATGCTACCTCGCTATCGAGCATAAGCCCGGCGCTAAGCGCCTTCTTGATCAATATGGCTACACGCGTCTCTAGTTCCGGGGGCTCGATTGAGACTGTGAGACCCGACCCAAAACGTGATACTAGGCGTTCCTCGACACCGATTAGCTCTTTTGGGAATCGATCCGCGGTGATGATCACCTGACGTTGGCCCTCGAGCAGGGTGTTAAACGTGTGAAAAAACTCTTCTTGCGAGCGCTCCTTGCCGACAAAAAACTGAATGTCGTCGATGAGCAGCGCGTCGAGCGAGCGGTAGTGACGCTTAAAATCGTTAATAGCGTTATGCTGCAGCGCCTTCACCATATCAGCTACGAATCGCTCAGAATGTACATAAACGACCTTGGCTTGCGGGTTCTGCGCCAACATTAAATTGCCGGCGGCCTGCATAAGATGGGTCTTGCCAAGCCCAACGCCGCCATAAATAAATAACGGGTTATAGGCCGCGCCTGGGTTGGCGCCGACTTGGCGGGCCGCTGCCCGTGCGAGCTGGTTCGACTTACCCTCGATATGGGTTTCAAACGTAAAATCGTTGCTAAGCCGTGCACTACCGTTGCGTCTGTTGTTGGCAACACCAGTTGCTGCCGGCACTGTGTTCGCGCCAGCCGGCATTTCGGTGCTCACGCCGCCGACCTCAATCGCAATCGATGCCTTGCCCCCACACTCGCCGACAATTTCCGCGATGCGGGCGATGAACCGATCCTTAACCCAGTCCATGACAAACCGATTCGGGGCCAGCAGGCGCAGCTCGCCGCCATCGCCAGCGACCTGCAATGGTCGAATCCAGGTATTGAATTGTTGCGCCGACAGCTCTTGTTCCAGCCGATCCACGCATTTTTTCCAAATAGTCGAAGCGGGGTTCATGGGTTGCCGACTGCAAAAGGGGCGCTCAGTCTAGCGTGAGGCAGACACCATATCCATACGGATCGACGGTTGACAACGATCCCATAGGCACAGTAACGTTGCGCCCCTTCGGACAGGTCCTCTTCTCATGAAAAGAACGTATCAACCTAGCGTAGTAAAAAGAAAGCGCACGCACGGCTTTCGTGCCCGCATGAGCACCGCCGGTGGCCGCGCGGTTCTTAGCGCGCGCCGCGCCAAGGGTCGACACAAGCTCTGCGCTTAAGCTCGTCGGGATCCGCGCCAAGGCATCGGTTTCGACGTCGGCAGCGGTTACTAACCAAGGCTGACTACCGCAGGGTCCTTGATCAGCGAGCCCTATATCGCGATCGACACTTCACCGGATATGCGCAACCCCAGCACGGGCCCTCACGTCTCGGAATCATTGTATCGCGCAAGGTGTCGCCATTAGCAGTCGACCGTAACCGAATTAAGCGCGTCGTGCGGGACTCGTTTCGCGTCAGCGAGCTCAGTGCTGTAGATATCGTGGTGATTGCGCAAAGCACCGCGCGTCACGAGAGCAACGCGGTATTGCGCACCTCGTTGGCACGCTTGTGGCAAATTGTGGATAAAAAATGCAAGCCCTGCTAATTAAATTCATCCAACTGTATCGGCTCATTTTGAGTCCATGGGTTGGCGGACACTGCCGGTTTACACCTAGCTGTTCCCACTATATGGAAGACGCAATTACTGCGCATGGCGCCGGCCAAGGATTCGTCTTAGGCGTGCGCCGTTTGGGGCGCTGCCACCCTTGGTGTGCCGGAGGCTATGACCCGGTCCCGCCGCGCGAACCCCGCCATGGATAATCAACGCATTTTTCTGGTCGCGGCGCTGTTCATTGTGCTCATGTTGCTGTGGCAAGCGTGGGAGCGAGAACATACACCGCCGGCCCAGGCGCCGGCCGTAGCATCCACCTCGAATACACCAGCGCCGTCGCCGGCGACCGCGCCTCTCGCGAATACGAATAGGCCCGAAGCAGAAGCATCAACGACAACCCACGGCGAACGCATTCATGTCGTAACCGACGTGCTTGATCTGTCGATCGACACGGCCGGCGGCGATATCCGCGAGCTCTATTTACGTACCTATCCTGCGGAAATCGGCAAGCCGCAACCATTTCAACTCATACGCGATCAAGGCCCGGAGTCATTCTTTATTCAATCAGGCCTCATCGGTAGTGACAGCGTCTACCCGAACCATAAAACATTATTCCGCGCCGAGCGCACCGAGTACCAGCTGGCGCACGACCAAATGCAGCTCGAGGTACCGCTACGTTGGCGCGAAGGCGATTTAGACATCGCCAAGATTTACGCCTTCGATCGCGATAGCTACATCGTGCGGGTACGGTACGAAGTCATCAATCGCGGTAAAACCGCGCATAATGTTTTTGACTACACCCAATTCGTGCGCAGCCACGTCGAACAGCATGGTTTCTTCAGTGTTGCACCGAGCTATGTCGGCGGCGCCATCTATAGTCCCGACAAGAAATATCAAAAGGTCAGCTTTAAGGATATTCAAGAACACTGGCCGGAGTACACCGTGAGCGGCGGTTGGACCGCAATGTTGCAACACTATTTCGTGGGTGCCGCGATTGCACCGAGCGATATCAGCGAGATCTTCTACACCGAGTCGCTCGCGGGGGCGCGCTACGCCTTGGGACAAAAATCTGCGGCACCGCTCATGGTTGCGCCGGGACAGCGCGGCGAAATTAGCCGGCGCTATTACCTTGGGCCCAAAGAACAGGCACGACTTGAGCACGCGGCGCCCGGACTCAAGCTCACAGTTGATTACGGTT
>CAZCAK010000188.1:0-4339 GCA_964496605.1 uncultured Acidiferrobacteraceae bacterium
CCGGACATTTCTCTGGGGTGCCGGGATCGCTGCGGCGAATGCGCGCCGGATCCGTCGGCATGGTGCGCAATTTTTTGACGATATCATCCGGCGCCTCGCGCAGGCCGATGGTATTGTTATACGACTTGGACATTTTTTGCCCGTCGATGCCGGGCATCTTCGCCGCCTCGGTCAGTAGCGCCTGCGGTTCGACCAGGATGGTGCGACCACCGCCTTCGAGATAACCCAAAAGGCGGTCGCGATCGCCGAGCGTGATGTTTTTTTGTTTATCGAGCATCGCGCGCGCGGTCTCGAGGGCGTCGTCATCGCCCTGCTCGACATAGGCGGCGCGCAATTGCAAATATTGCGCGCCGGCCTTTTTGCCCAGACGCTTGATCGCCTCGAGCGCACGCTCCTCGAAACCGGGCTCGCGCCCATACAAGAAATTAAACCGCCGCGCGACTTCGCGCGTAAGCTCGATATGCGAGACCTGATCTTCGCCCACCGGCACGCGTGCGGCGCGGTAAATCAAAATGTCGGCACTCTGCAATAGCGGATAACCGAGGAAGCCGTAGGTATCGAGGTCCTTGTCTTTGAGTTTCTGTTGCTGATCTTTATAAGACGGCACGCGCTCGAGCCACGACAACGGCGTCACCATCGACAATAGCACGTGCAGCTCGGCATGCGCCGGTACTTGCGACTGCACGAATAGCACCGCGCTTTGCGCGTCGATGCCACACGCGAGCCAATCGACCGCCATCTCCAGCGTGTGATCGGCGATATGCGCAGTATCGTCGTAGTGCGTGGTCAGGGCATGCCAATCGGCGGCGAAGAACAGACATTCGTATTCGTGCTGCAGCCGCAACCAATTTTTCAATACACCGTGATAATGACCGAGGTGCAAGCGGCCAGTCGGCCGCATGCCGGAAAGTACACGCTGCGCAGTATCGGGCGACGCCACTAGCCGCCGACCACGCGCATGATGAGATGTTCCAAAATATTCATCGGCGGGCCGATCAACTGTCCGAGCAAGCCCGTCACGATTAGCGCCAATAAAATAAAAAATCCGTAAGGCTCGAGCCGGCTCAGTTGATACGCCATGGGTCCGGGCAATAGACTGGCAGCGACACGGCCGCCGTCGAGCGGCGGTATCGGCAAGAGATTCAATACCGCGAGCGCGATATTAATACTGATACCGGCGTAGCCCATCAACAATAATGGCACCGAAAACCATTGCGCCTCGGGCGACATCAACGTGGCGCCTTTGGCGATGGCGGCCCACATCAGCGCCATCAATATATTAACGCCCGGCCCCGCAGCCGCGACCAAGGCCATATCGCGTTTTGGATGTCGCAGGTTTTCCCAAGTCACCGGTACGGGTTTGGCCCAGCCGAAAATAAATCCGCCGAGCAGCATTAATACACCCGGTATTAAGATCGTGCCGAGCGGATCGATATGTTTAATGGGATTAAGAGTCAGACGACCGAGGCGCTGCGCCGTAGGATCGCCCAGCCGTTTCGCAACCCAGCCGTGCGCGACTTCGTGCACGGTAATGGCAAACACCACGGGCAAGATCCAGATGCTAAATCGTTGTAAGGCACTAAGCTCTGGCACCATCGCCGCAGTATATCAGTGTTCGTGTAATCGTAGTTCGCGGCGGCTTAGCCGCCAGCAGCCAAGGGCGCCGCGAATGGCGTCGGATCACCACGTCCATGGCGCAGGATATGCGGCACCGGCGTCTCCAAATCGACCACAGTCGTCGGTTCCAAGCCGCAGGCGCCACCGTCGATGACGAGATCGACTTGATGCTCGAGCGCGGCGCGGATTTCTTCCGGGTCGCTAAGCGGTAGCGACTCGCCGGGTAATATTAAGGTGCTGCTCATGAGCGGCTCGCCGAGTTCCGCCAGCAGCGCCTGCGCGATCGTGTGTTGCGGTACGCGCAGACCGATGGTCTTGCGCCGTGGGTGTTGCAAGCGCCGCGGCACCTCGCGCGTCGCGGGTAAAATGTAGGTATAGGGTCCGGGGGTATAAGCCTTGAGCAAACGAAAGCTGGCGTTATCGACCTTGGCGTAAAGCGCGAGCTGCGATAAGTCGCGACACACTAGCGTGAAGTGATGACGCTCGTCGACGCCGCGAATGCGGCGAATGCGTTCCGCCGCGGCCTTGTCGTCGAGATGGCAACCGAGGGCATAACTCGAGTCGGTTGGATACGCCACGATGCCACCGGCGCGAACGATGGCGACCGCATTTTTGATTAAACGCGCCTGTGGATGGGTCGGATGAATTTGGAAATATTGTGCCATCGCCTTCGCTTACTGTTCCGACCAATCGCGCCAGAGCGGCGTGCATCCATCCGGCAAGGCCGGCAAACGACCGAGTTGAATCCAGGCGTTTTCCGGCGAATGAAAATCGGAACCGGCCGAAGCCAAGAATGCGTATTCATCGGCCCAGGCAGCGAAACGCGCGTAATCGTCGCGACTATGGCTACCCGATACCACTTCGATACCTTCGCCGCCGGCGTCTTTAAATTCCGTGAACAAACGTTTCAACTGACCCGTGCTGATTTTATAGCGCGCCGGATGCGCAATCACCGCCTGGCCGCCGGCGGCGCGAATCCATGCCACCGCGCTTGCAAGATCGATCCATTCGACCGGGGCATAACCGGGCGCACCGCGCGTTAAAAATTGTTTGAACGCCTGCTTCATGTCGCGCGCATGACCGGTGTCGGCTAAGAGACGTGCGAAGTGCGTGCGGCTAACGATACGACCGCCGGCGTAGCTGCAGGCACCGCGATAGGCGTCGGCAACACCTTTCTTTTCTAAGCGGCGCCCGATTTCTTCGGCGCGCGCCACGCGCGTGCGACGCAATTGCTCAAGACCGTCTTGCAATGCACTATTGTCGGCATCGATGCCGATGCCAAGGATGTGAACGGTCTGGCGCTGCCAGGTAACGGAAATCTCCACGCCAGGAATCAGACGCATATCGAGTGCGGCGGCTGCGGTCTGCGCCTCGCGCAGACCGTCGGTGACGTCGTGATCGGTCAAGGCCAGCACGCGCACACCGGCGGCATGCGCACGCTGAACCAGCTCGGTGGGCGCGAGTGTGCCATCGGAATGCCATGTATGGGTATGTAAATCGTAGTACAATCGCTTCACCAAAAAATTTTTTCGTCGATTCCCTTGTCCACTTCACCTCCTGCCGCCGATCGTTTGGCAACTGACAGCTTGGCTGAAGCGCAAACGCGCTTTCGCGGCGTTGCGCAGGAGATCATTGCAGTCCATGCCGCGCGCAAACCAAGCGATACGCAGCAAGTCACACCGGCGCAGCTCACCACAGCGATGGAGCAATTCTTCGCCGTCGCGCTCAAGCTCGATCGCGAAGAGGGCGAGACCGGTCCGATACTATCGGAGGACGTAACGCAACTTGGCGATTACGGTCTCAACTTATTGCTCGACCTGATCGCATGGGCGGGACAGCTCGGTCTGCGACCGCTAACGGCGGAACTGCAAAAAATTTCCATCGCGGTCGCGGACTGGATTGTACGTCACCAGGGCGAAATTCGCACTTTGGACCCGGTGGTCGATGGGCTCGCCGCGCTGGCGAACACCATGAGTGAGGCCGCGACTCTGGAGAAAATGGCGGATTTCATGAGCGGCGTCCTGCAGGCCACGGCGCCGGCGATTCGGCAAGACCTAGCGGACCCCAACCCCGCCCGCCCGTGGCGAATATTGAACATCAATCGCGCCATCGTGGCGACGCGCTCGCACAACCCGGTGTTGATGGAACGCATCTTCGACGAGCTCATCAAGGCGCTGCCGGACGACGTCAGCGACTTCTTTGCGCAGGGCATGCAACAAATGGTTGCCTTAGATTATCCACCGGCGGTGCGCGCGGTCATGGCGCGTTATCACGCCGCGCTCACGGAGCACAAGCTGCATTGATGGCATGAAATTATTATTCGACTTCTTTCCGGTTATTATCTTTTTCGCAGCGTTTAAGTTTTACGGAATTTATGCCGCCACCGCCGCGAGTATCGCCGCCGCCTTGATTCAAGTCGCGGTGCATTGGCTACGGACAAGACGCTTCGAGATGACGCACCTTATTACCCTGGCGGTACTCGGTGTGTTCGGCGGGCTGACGCTGATACTGCACGACGCGACCTTCATCAAATGGAAACCGACCATCGTCAATTGGCTTTTCGCGGCTGCGGTCTTAGGCAGTCAATTCACGCGCAAAACTGTACTGGAAAGGATTTTGGGGCAGCAGGTGCAATTGCCGCCGACAGTTTGGCGTCGCACCAATTTAAGCTGGGGACTATTTTTTTTAGCCATGGGCGCGCTTAATCTTTACGTCGCGTTTT
>CAZCAK010000189.1:0-4330 GCA_964496605.1 uncultured Acidiferrobacteraceae bacterium
TAGGTGCGCCGGGTGTCGATTTGGAGCAAACGCGGCAGCGTATCGTTAATGAACTCGAACGTATCCAGGTTCGAATGCGGCGCGTATCGCGCCAAGTCTCCGCGTTCCTGGAAGTGGAGCGACGCCCAGTCGCGTTGCGCGGCATCTTGTGCGAAGTCGAGGAGATGATTCGGCCCTTGGCGAAACAGGCGGGCGCGAACTTCAGTTTTCATTGTGCGCCAGAGGTCAAAGTATTAGCGGATCCTAAATTTCTGGTACAGGCGGTGGATCACTTGCTGTTGAATTCGCTCCAGATTTTGGCCGAGCAGGGCCCGGAGCGGGCACGACGGCTATCGGTCTCTACCGCAGCGGACGAGGGCGCGGTAGTCTTGGCGATCGCCGATACCGGCCCCGGCTTACCGGATGCAGTGCGGAATAATCCGTTCGAGCCAATGTCGACGCAAAGCAGCGGGATGGGTATAGGGTTAACCATTGCGCACGCGTTGACGCGTGCGGCGGGTGGAGAGTTGTCGGTCTCGCGCACGGATGCAAGCGGAACACAATTTCATTTACGTTTGGTGGCTGCGTGAAACGAACACAACAAGTCCTCCTCATCGAAGACGAAGCCGTCGCCGGACAAGCCCTCTCCCAATCCCTACAATCGATCGGCATCGCCTGTCGTTGGGTATCGACGTTTGAAGAAGCCCAAAAGGCCTGGAGAGAAGCGCCTTATGATGCCGTCATTACCGATATCATGCTCGACTCCGGCAAGCCCGACGGCCTCGAGATTCTGCGCAAGATCGAACAAGCCGGGATGCCCATGCCAGTCGTCGTCATCAGCGCCTTCGCCGATCAAGGGCGCGTCAAAGAAGCCCTCAATCACGGCGCCGCCTATCTCTTGGAAAAACCCTTTACCACTCAAGAACTGCGCAAAGTACTCGATCGCCTATGGCAAGAACCCCGCGGCCTCATCGGCGCCCGTGACCGTGCCTTAAACCAAGCCATGCTCACCAACAAAGAATGCGAAGTGGCCCGACTCCTCCTCAAAGGCCTCTCCACCCAAGAAATGGCGGCCTTGACCGGCAACAGCGAAAAGACCCTCAAGCAACACATCAGCACCATCTACGAGAAGTGCGGTGTATCGAGTCGGACGGAGTTTTTTCACTACATTTTTCCCACCTGATGCCTGATGCCGAGCGACTGTCGTTCCGGCGGCGTTAATTACGAATACGGACCTCCCTGCGCATGCATAAGCAAGAAGACACCACCACCTTACTAGAGCAAACGCTGGCGCAATCGAGCGATGCGGTCGCTGTTGTCGAGACCCATCGCGGCGAGGCGCGCATTATTTTTGCCAACCGCGCCGCTGGTGCGTTATGCGGCACAGTCGGCGAAGATTTGGTGGGACAACATCCGCGTGTCTTGTATAGCAGCTTTAGTGTCGGCACCGAGGGATTAAACGAGGCATTTTCCGGTAACGACGTGGTTGAGCGCGAGCTGAACGGCGGTCCGCGTGGCGGCAAGGAGACGTGGTGGTCGATTCGTATCGCCCCCTTGCCCTTCGATAACGATATTGGCCGGCACTATGTCGTCAGTGCCCGCGATGTATCGCAAGTTCGTGGCGATCGTTTGGCAAAGTCACGCTTGGAAGACCAACTATTCCAATCGCAAAAACTCGAAAGCATCGGCGTTCTCGCTAGCGGTATCGCGCACGACTTCAATAACATCTTGACCGGCATTGTGGGCAGCACCGAGTTGATCAAGATGACGCTGCCGCATCCGCATCCGGCGCACGAGGATCTGGACAATATTATGCAAGCGGCGCAGCGCGCCGCCGGGCTGACGCGCGAATTGCTCGCCTATGCGAGCTCCAACCAGCAACCATCGGAGTTGATCAATCTTAATCAGATGGTCACGAGTATTCTGGTGATTCTGCGTTCGCAAATGTCGCGCTCGATTATTGTACGCAAAGCGTTAATGCCGGATGTGCCTTCGGTTGAGGCCGACGCGGTGCAGGTACAGCAGGTCATGATGAATCTATGTCTGAACGCAAGCGACGCCATGCGTGAGCAGGGCGGTGTGCTATCGATCACCACCGATCGCATCGAGCTTGATGAAGAGCAATGCGATGCCTGCACTTATCTTCGGCCGCGCCCTGGTACCTACGCCTCGTTTGAAGTCACCGATACCGGCGCCGGCATGACACCGGCGCAAATGGAGCGCATCTTCGCCCCGTTTTACACCACCAAACCTCACGGCCGCGGTCTCGGCCTAGCGGCGGTGCGCAACATCGTAAAGCTACACCACGGCGGTATCCAAGTCGTCAGCGATCCCGGCCATGGCACAACCGTGCGCATTTTCTTGCCGGCTTCGAAGAAACACGCACCCGCGACGCGTACGGTGCAATCTTCGGGGCAGGGCGGTACGCAAACGATCCTTTTCGTCGACGACGAAGAGGTCCTGCGCTCGCTCGGTCAGCGTGCGCTGGAGCGTTTTGGATATCGCGTATTGCTTGCCGCCGACGGCATCGAGGCGGTACGTTTATTTCGCGAACACGTGAACGAAATCGACCTGGTTATTCTAGACCTCTCGATGCCGCGCAAAGGCGGTGAGGATGCCTATCAGGAAATGCGCAATATACGCACCGATCTGCGTATCTTGCTGTGCTGTGGCTATAACGAGGCCATCGCCAATACCAAGATTGCGGGTGATAACGTGGTCGGTTTCCTGCCGAAACCCTGGGGCATCGATACGCTCGCGGATACGGTACAGAGCGCCTTGAGCAAGGCGCCTTGAGGCGCAGGTTTTTAAACCACCTCAACTGCGACGCCTAAGTTTAGGCAAACACATCAATTTACCCGACCTTGGTCGGATCGTTCGCGCACAAGCGCGCCCTAGAATACGGACCTCTCGTGACTGCACGTAGGAACGTTTTCTCGTGGCGTCTGTATTTTCGAACGACGGTAAATCAGGCAAGGGGACCGTCGCGTTCGACTCGCTGATGCGCGTGTCTTATCTGGCGAGTAATTCCCTAGACCTCGACGAAGTGCTGCCCAAAACCCTGGGCGGCATCGCGGAGTTTTTGCCGGCCGATTGCTTTACCGTATTGCAAGACGATGGCAATGGCGTGTGCGTGCGCGCCTCGTCCGCCGACAGCGATCACTACGTCGTCGAATGGCAAGTCTATAGCGTCGATGAATATCCGCGGCTCGCCACCGAAGAGATCACATTATTCCTCGAGCGTGGCGATCTGCGTATGCGTGAGGTAATGCCGTATCTCATCGCGGCGCGCCCAGTACAGGCCTTGTTGATTCCCTTGATCGTCGATGGTGTGCGCATCGGTCGCCTCGATATCGTGCGCGCACTCGGTGATGTGCAATTCAGCGACTGGGAGCGACGCTTCGCAGAGGCCTGCGGTAAAATTTTGAGCCTGACTTTGCGCAACGGGATGGAATATGCGCGCGTCGCTTGGCTCGCGGAACACGATCCATTGACCGGCATCGGCAATCGGCGACGTTTTGATTGCGCCTTATCGCGCGAGCTGACACGCGCGCAACGCTATAGCCGGCCGCTATCGCTATTGCTCATCGATCTCGATGACTTCAAGGATGTGAACACCCATCTCGGTCTTTCCGGTGGCGACGAAGTGTTACGCCGTATTGCCAATGTATTGGCTAGCGGTGCACGGCAGGGGCTCGATATTCCGTGTCGCATCGGCGGCGATGAGTTCGCTCTGATACTGCCCGAGATCGGCGAAGAAGCAGCGCACGAATTGGCGCAGCGTCTATTGAAAGAAGTGACGCGCGCGACTGCACCGCTGTGGCCGATGCGTTTTTCGTACAGCATTTCGACTTACCCGGCGGTGACGGTGGATGATTTGCGCCGCAGCGCCGATTCTGGGCTGCTCAACGCCAAGACCCAAAAGCGGTCGACACCGCCAAGTTTAAAACTGGTTCAGTAAATGGATTTACGATCTTAAAACTAAGCTGTTGCACACACACGAAATAAGGAAAAACGACGATGACACGCACCTCCAAATCACACTCGGGCGAAGCCACACAAAAAAAATATCATCCGATGTCGCGCCCCGGGATGAAACGCGCACAACAAGTCCTCCTCATCGAAGACGAAGCCGTCGCCGGACAAGCCCTCTCCCAATCCCTACAATCGATCGGCATCGCCTGTCGTTGGGTATCGACGTTTGAAGAAGCCCAAAAGGCCTGGAGAGAAGCGCCTTATGATGCCGTCATTACCGATATCATGCTCGACTCCGGCAAGCCCGACGGCCTCGAGATTCTGCGCAAGATCGAACAAGCCGGGATGCCCATGCCAGTCGTCGTCATCAGCGCCT
>CAZCAK010000190.1:0-4304 GCA_964496605.1 uncultured Acidiferrobacteraceae bacterium
GGGCAAAAGTTCGTTACTGAAATGTCTCGGCGGTTCAGTCACGCCCAGCATCAGCCTTGGTGTCGAAACCCTGCTGTACCGACACGACGTATTGCTATTGTGCAGCGACGGTCTGTGGGAGGCGTATACGCCGGAAGAGATGCTGCCGTATCTGCAACAGAAGGCGCTCGATGGCGGTTTAGAACAACTGGTCTACGACGCCGAAGATAAAATGGGTGCACGCGGTGACAACACCAGCGCGGTGTGTCTGCGCTGGGAAGATGGCGTCACCAGCAGCTTGCCGCTGCAACGCGCGCAACGCAACGAAACCGATAGCGGCGCCATTCTCGCCGATGCAGTCAAACAACGCGCACGCCGCGAGGCACCGGCCAGCAGCGAACCCGCGGTTGCGTTCGATCAAAGTCTCAAGGAAGTCGAAGAACTGCTGAAGCGGTTCGGTCCAAAGTAATAGCCGCATATTCGCCGTCGCGGTCGTTTTCGTGATCGGTTACACTGCGCGTCCCTTATCGTGACGCAAATCTTATGAGCAGACCCAGTGGCCGCGCAGCGAATCAACTGCGCCCGATCAAAATCACCCGTCATTACACCCGCCATGCCGAGGGTTCGGTGCTAATCGAATTCGGCGACACGCGGGTATTGTGCAACGCCAGCATTGACGAAAAGGTGCCGCCGTTTTTGAAAGGCAAGGGCCAGGGCTGGATCACGGCGGAGTACGGCATGTTGCCGCGCGCCACCGGCGAGCGCATGCAACGCGAGGCGGCGAAGGGCAAACAAGGTGGACGCACGATGGAGATCCAACGTCTTATCGGACGCGCATTGCGCTCGGTTTTGGATTTACGCGCCCTCGGCGAGCGCACCGTCACGATCGATTGCGATGTGATTCAAGCCGACGGCGGTACGCGCACCGCCTCGATCACCGGTGGTTATGTGGCCTTGGTCGATGCGGTCAATCGTTTACGCGAAAATAAAAAGCTCAGCGGCGATCCGATCACGCATTTCATCGCCTCCGTGTCCTGTGGCATTTGTAACGGCACACCGGTATTGGATCTCGACTACATCGAGGACAGCAGCGCCGAAACGGATATGAATTTCGTGATGAACGATAGCGACGGCTTCGTGGAAATTCAGGGCACTGCCGAGCGCGATGCGTTCAAGCTGGAACAAATGTTGACGATGGCCGAGCTCGCGCGCGGCGGTATTCGCGAACTCATCGAGCATCAGCGGCGGGCCCTTGCGTCATCATGAGTCGACGCGTCGTACTCGCGAGCAATAACGTCGGTAAACTGCGCGAGCTGCAACAATTACTGCAGGCCGCCGACCTCGAGATCGTCACACAAGCCAGTCTCGGTGTCCGCGACATCGAAGAAACCGGCCTATCGTTCGTGGAGAACGCGATTCTCAAGGCGCGTAATGCCGCGACCCGCACCGGACTCGCGGCGATTGCGGACGATTCCGGGCTCGAGGTCGACGCCTTAAATGGCGCGCCGGGTATTTATTCCGCGCGTTACGCCGGTGTCGGCGCCGGCGATGCCAAGAATAACGAAAAACTTTTGCACGCCCTGCGCGATGTACCGGAGGCGCAACGCAGCGCGCGTTTCCGCTGCGTATTGGTTTATATGCGTCACGGCGCCGATCCGATGCCAACGATTTGTAGCGGCACTTGGGAGGGACGCATCCTCGACGCGCCGCAAGGCGCTAATGGCTTCGGCTACGATCCGCTGTTCTATGTACCGACGCATCGCTGCTCCGCGGCACAACTCGACGCCGAAACCAAAAATAAACTCAGTCATCGTGGACAGGCACTGCGCGCCTTACTCGCGACCCTGACCCACCACTAGCGGTTACGCCGGCGCGCCCGGTGTGAGATTCAACTTCCCCACTGCATCGTTGACGTCTTTTGGCCAAATGAATACGCGGTTATACGGCGGCACACGGTAGTACTGCTGCGGCTCGAAAATTTCCTGCGTCGTCATGTCGCTGCAGAAGCGCTCGATCCAGGCGTGGCGTTCGCTCTCCGATAGCTTCTCGCCTTGTTGCAAGCGGTTTGTCACCTGCCAGAGTTTGTAACACATACGGAATTCATAACCGGCAAGTGTATTCGCCTCGGCCCATATACCTTTCTTCTGCGCGAAGGCGTTTTGTGCTGCCTGTTGTAGCATGACGAGGTCACGATATTTCGGCAAACTGGGATACACCGGAAACGACGCCGCCCAGCCGCTTTCAATCATGAGTAAATTAAATGTCGCACGCTGCGCATAGGACAGCTCTGTCAATTCGCTCACGCTAAAATTCGGCGCGATGTAAGCGAGTAAACGCCCGTACTGATCGAAGTGTTCATTACTCGCGCGCAAAAATAACGAGCGTTTGCGTCCGTTAGGAAGATTCAGGCGTTCGTCGAGCAGGCCTTGGAACGCCTTAGTCGCGGCGTCGCCCTGCTGCTTTTGCAAACTGCCGGCGTTTCCGGTCGCGAGCTTTTGGTCGCAAATAGGCCGCGAGCCCGTCGTCGATCGGCGCCTTGCCCGCCTGCAGCCAATCGGCCAATTGCTTTAGCGCCGCGTCGTGTTTCGCCGGGTCGGTAGTGCCCGGATAATGCACCTCCGGCGTATCGATGTTCAGCATGCGAATCGAGAGTGAGATATACGGCGTATCGCCGTCGGTAATGCGCTCGAATTTCTTGGTGCCGAGCGCGTCGAGTTCAAAACCGGTGGGGTCCCAAAAGAATTTCACGGCGGCCATGCGGTCCTCCTTGATCGATGTCGATCCGATTCTATACCCGAGGCCGGCACAGCGTCGCGCCGCGCGCGCTACAATAGTCCGATGAGCTTCGTCGCCCCGCCACCGCTGTCTTTATATATCCACATTCCGTGGTGCGTACGTAAATGCCCGTACTGCGATTTCAATTCGCATGCGCAGCATGCCGACCTGCCGGTCGATGCCTACGTCGCGGCGTTATTGCGCGATCTCGAATTCGACTTACCGCGGGTATGGGGTCGGCGCGTGCAGACCATTTTCATCGGCGGCGGTACGCCGAGTCTATTTCCCGCGTCCGCCATCGATGCGCTCTTAAGCGGTGTCCGTGCGCGCTTGAGCGTAAGTCCCGACGCCGAAATTACCTTGGAGGCGAACCCCGGCACGGTAGAAATGGAGCGCTTTCGCGGCTATCGCGCCGCCGGCGTGAATCGCTTATCGATCGGTGTGCAAAGCTTCGCCGCAACGCAACTGCAACAGCTCGGCCGCATTCATAATCGCGATGAGGCGATACGCGCCGCGAGTTTCGCCCGCGCTGCCGGCTTCGAACAATTTAATCTCGATCTCATGTTCGGACTCCCACAGCAAACGTCGGAGCAGGCTTTGTGCGATTTGGAGCAAGCCATCGCGCTCGCGCCGCCGCATTTATCGCTGTATCAACTCACCATCGAACCGAATACCGAATTTCATCGGCGGCCGCCGGTATTGCCGGATGATGAGCTTATTTGGGACATGCAGAACGCGCTGCAGGCGCGCCTAACGCAGGCGGGTTATCGGCAGTACGAAGTTTCGGCCTATGCGCGCGCCGGCCACGCTTGCCGCCACAATCTTAACTATTGGCGCTTCGGCGATTATCTCGGCATCGGTGCCGGTGCGCACGCGAAGATCAGTGACGCGCAAGGCGTCACACGGTTAATGAAGGCGCGCCAGCCAAAGGATTATCTACGCAAGGCCGGAACCGGCGACGTCATCGTCGAACAACGGCGTGTCGGTCAGGATGAACTGATATTCGAGTTCATGCTGAACGCCTTGCGTCTGGTCGACGGCGTCGATGTCGCCGTTTTTACCGCGCACACCGGGCTCGCTACCGCTACGCTCGAACGCGCGTGTCAGACCGCACGCGAGCGCGGCTTACTCACGAACGATGCGACACGCATTATACCGACGGCGCGCGGGCGGCAATTTCTCAACGATCTGCAGATGTTGTTTTTACCGGAACGCGCCGCTTCTTAAGACACCGCGCGGACGTGCGCTTGGTGTGATCGCTGGCGTGGAACGCAGTCATGCAGGTATGCTGCCGGCACGGGGCTGTGACAACAACAAACGCTATTGGAGTAATCGTGCTCTGGGTTAAGGCGCTGCATATCGTCTCGATGGTCGCGTGGTTCGCCGGCCTGTTTTATCTTCCACGTCTATTCGTATATCACGCCATGACCGCGGACGCTCTCGGACGCGAACGCTTTCGCGTCATGGAGCGCAAGCTGTATCGCGCGATCATGACACCGGCCGCGATCGCGACGGTGGTGTTCGGTCTTTGGTTATGGCTCGGCTACGGC
>CAZCAK010000191.1:0-1850 GCA_964496605.1 uncultured Acidiferrobacteraceae bacterium
GCTCATGAAGATTCGGGTGCTCTTTGTCTACACCCATGACTCGATCGGTTTGGGCGAAGACGGTCCGACGCACCAAGCGGTAGAACAAACCGCGACGCTGCGCATGATCCCCAATATGTCGGTGTGGCGCACTGCCGATACGGTCGAAACCGCGGTGGCGTGGAAGGCCGCGATCGAGCGCACCGAAGGCCCGAGCTGCTTGATTTTTTCGCGCCAAAACCTGGCGTTTCAAAAACGCGACGACAAGGTCATCGCGAATATTGCACGCGGCGGTTACATCTTGAGCGAAGCGGCGAATGGCAAACCGGAAGCGATTATTATCGCCACCGGTTCCGAAGTCGGTATCGCGATGGAAGCGCAAAAGCTGCTCGCCGATAAGGGCAAGCAGGTACGCGTGGTATCGATGCCGAATACCTTCGTATTCGATGCACAAGACGCTGCCTATCGCGAGTCCGTCCTGCCGGCGAAGTTGACCAAGCGTGTCGCGGTCGAGGCGGGTGTGACCGATTACTGGTTGAAGTATGTCGGCTTGAACGGCAAGGTCGTGGGTATCAACACCTTCGGCGAATCGGCGCCCGCGCCGGTGTTGTTCAAACACTTTGGCTTTACCGGCGAAAACGTGGCCAAGACCGTCGAGTCGATTCTCTAAGCGTCATCATCCTCGCATGGCACACGGTGCCGCGCAGTGCGCGGCACCGGCGCGGTCGCATACCGCGCCGCGATGAGAGGCGCAGCGGTTTCGGTTGTGCGGCGCACACCGCGCAACGTAGTTTTAACTTTTAATTTTTAACTCTCTGGAGAGTGGGCAATGGCAATCAAAGTCGGTATTAACGGTTTCGGCCGTATCGGTCGCATGGTGTTTCGCGCCGCGATTAAGGACTTCCCGGACATCGAGGTCGTAGGCATTAACGATTTATTGGAGCCGGATTATCTGGCCTATATGTTGAAGCACGACTCGGTACACGGTCCGTTCAAGGGCGACGTCAAAGTCGACGGCAATACCCTCATGGTCAACGGCAAGAAGATTCGCCTCACCGCAGTCAAGGATCCGGCGGAATTGAAGTGGAATGAAATCGGTGCCGACATCGTCGTCGAGTCCACCGGTCTATTCCTGACCAAAGAAACCTGCGAGAAGCACATCAAGGCCGGTGCCAAGAAAGTCATTCAAAGCGCGCCCTCGAAAGACGACACACCGATGTTCGTTTACGGCGTGAATCACATGAAGTACAACGGCGAGGCGATCATCTCCAACGCGTCTTGCACCACCAATTGCTTGGCGCCGATCGCGAAGGTCTTGAACGACAATTTCGGTATCAAGCGCGGTTTGATGACCACAGTGCACGCCGCCACGGCGACGCAAAAAACTGTCGACGGTCCGTCGAACAAAGACTGGCGCGGTGGCCGCGGTATTTTGGAAAACATCATCCCGTCTTCCACCGGCGCTGCGAAGGCCGTGGGCAAAGTCATCCCGGAGTTGAATAAGAAGCTGACCGGCATGGCGTTCCGCGTGCCGACCTCGGACGTATCCGTGGTCGACCTCACGGTCGAGCTGAATAAGGACGCGACCTACGAGCAAATCTGCGCGGCGATGAAGGCCGCCTCGCAGGGCCCGATGAAGGGCGTGCTCGGTTACACCGAAGACAAAGTGGTCTCCACCGACTTCCGTGGCGAGAGCAATACCTCCACGTTCGACGCCGAAGCCGGTATCGCGCTTGACGGTTCGTTCGTGAAAGTCGTCGCCTGGTACGACAATGAGTGGGGCTACTCCTGCAAGGTGCTGGAGATGGTCCGAGTAATGGCCAAGAAATAAAATATACCGCCGAGTCGCACACGCGCTCGGCGGTTTTTTT
>CAZCAK010000191.1:1950-4221 GCA_964496605.1 uncultured Acidiferrobacteraceae bacterium
TATCGAATTGGAGTTAGTGCATGTCCGTCAAAAAGCTCACCGACCTTGATTTGAAAGGTAAGCGCGTATTGATCCGCGCTGACCTCAATGTGCCGGTTAAAAACGGCAAAGTGACCTCGGATGCGCGCATCAGCGCCTCGATGCCGACGTTCGAGCATGCACTAAAGGCCGGCGCCAAGGTTATGGTGATGTCGCATCTTGGTCGTCCGGAAGAAGGCGTTTACTCGGAAGAAAATTCCCTGAAGCCGGTCGCGGACGATTTAGCGAAGAAGCTCGGCAAACCGGTGCGCTTGATTAAGGATTGGGTCAACGGCGGTTTCGACGTTGCCAACGGCGAACTCGTGCTGCTGGAGAACGTGCGGTTCAATAAAGGCGAAAAGAAAAACGTTGACGATACCGCGAAGAAATATGCCGCGCTATGCGACGTGTTTGTCATGGACGCGTTTGGTACGGCGCATCGCGCCGAAGGCTCGACCCACGGCGTCGCGAAGTTCGCGCCGGTGGCTTGCGCCGGTATTTTGTTGACCGAAGAATTAGATGCGCTCACCAAGGCGTTGCTCAATCCCAAGCGCCCGATGGTCGCGATCGTCGGCGGTTCGAAGGTATCGACCAAACTGACGGTGCTCGAGTCTTTATCGGAGAAGGTCGATCAACTCGTGGTTGGCGGCGGTATTGCCAATACCTTTCTCGCCGCGGCCGGCAAAAAGATCGGCAAGTCGCTGGCCGAAGCCGATTTAATTCCGACCGCGAAGACGCTGATGGAAAAGATGAATAAGCGCGGCGCCAAGATTCCCATCGCGGTGGATGTAGTGGTCGGCAAGAAATTCGATGCCAACGAAAAGGCGGTGTTAAAAGATGCGGGCGCGGTCGCCGACGACGATATGATTTTCGATATCGGCCCGAAGAGTGCGCAAGAACTCGCCGACATCATCATGAACGCCGGTACCGTGGTATGGAACGGACCGGTCGGTGTGTTCGAGTTCGACCAGTTCGGCGAAGGCACGAAGAAGATCGCGGATGCGATTGCCAAGACCAAGGCATTCACACTCGCCGGTGGCGGCGACACGATTGCCGCGATTCAGAAGTACAACATCTACGACAAGGTGTCGTACATTTCCACTGCCGGCGGCGCGTTTCTCGAATTCCTTGAAGGCAAGAAATTGCCGGCGGTGGAAATTCTGGAACAGCGCGCGCAGAAGTAGGATATGACGCCGAGCGATCGGCTGCCATTCCAGCAGTGCATTGCGGCGGATGTCGACTGCCGCAATGCGCGCACCTAAATAGGATTCAATCCAATACGAGATGCTACGTCGCACAAAAATTGTCGCCACCCTCGGGCCGGCCACTGATGATCCCAAGGTCCTCGATAAACTGATCGAGGCCGGAGTCGATGTGGTGCGTTTGAATTTCTCCCACGATTTACCCGAGCGCCATGTGGCGCGTGCCGAGGCGGTGCGCGAGCGCGCACAGGCGCGCGGTCGGCAGGTCGGTGTGTTGGTGGATCTGCAAGGGCCGAAGATTCGCATCGGAAAATTCATCGACAAGAAGGTCCGACTTACCGAGGGCGATAAATTCACGCTCGATGCTGATTTTCCTTTGGACAGCGGCAATCAAGAGCGCGTCGGTATTACTTACAAATCCTTGCCGCAGGATGTACAGCGCGGCGCGACCTTGCTGCTCGACGATGGCCGTATCGTGTTGTGGGTCGACCAGGTACGCGGCAATCAAATTATTTGTCGCGTGGTAGTCGGCGGCGAGTTGTCGAACAATAAAGGCGTCAATCGACAGGGCGGTGGTTTAAGCGCACGCGCACTGACCGATAAGGATCGCGAAGATATTAAATGGGCGGCAAAGATCGCTGCCGATTACGTTGCCATTTCATTCCCGCGCAATGCCGCCGACGTGGAAGAGGCGCGCGCCTTACTACACGCCGCCGGCGGCCGTGGCGGCATCGTTGCCAAGATCGAGCGCGCCGAGGCGGTCGAGGCGATTGAAGAAATTATCCGTGCATCGGATGCAGTGATGTTGGCGCGCGGCGACCTTGGGGTCGAGATCGGCGATGCGGCGCTGCCGCCGGTACAAAAGCGCATTATTAAACTCGCGCGCAAGATGCATCGGGTGGTCATTACCGCGACGCAGATGATGGAATCCATGATCGAGAACGCGATTCCGACCCGCGCCGAGGTGTCCGATGTCGCCAATGCAGTACTAGACGGTACCGATGCGGTGATGCTGTCGGCGGAAACCGCGAGCGGCAAACACCCGGTGGCG
>CAZCAK010000192.1:0-4196 GCA_964496605.1 uncultured Acidiferrobacteraceae bacterium
GCAAATGGCTCGCCGCATCGACCAAGGGCATGAAGGAAATCTGCAAGGCGCGTTACGAGGCCTTTGGCTGCGCCGGCCAGGCGTCGAAGATCAAACCGCTATCGCTCGAAGCCATGGTCAAGCGCTACGATAAAGGCGAGCTCGATCCGAAAGTCGTTTAATCGGTTAAGTTAGGCAATACACAAAGAGGCGGAGCGATCCGCCTCTTTTTTTGTAGAAGTTGCCTCTTTTGGGGGAGTTACATCGCCAGTCGCGACCCATCCCTTCGCCGATTGCAATCGGCGCGCATCCGCGGTATCAGTACCGCATGTATCCCTACAAATTCCCCTGTCCCTGCTGCGGCTACCGCGTATTTCAATATCAACCCGGTAGTAATGCCACTTGTCCTATTTGCCGCTGGGAAGACGATCTCGCGCAGCTACGTTTCCCGCGCATGCCCGGCAGTGCCAATCAGGTATCGCTGGAAAGCGCGCAGCATAATTTTGTGGAATATGGTGCCGCCGAGCAGCGCCATCGCGGCCTCGGCCGCAGGCCCGACGGCGAAGAACGTGACGATGAATGGCGGCCGCTCGATCCGGATCGAGATAACATCGAACAACCACAGCGCGGCATCGACTACGCCGAGTCCTACCCGCTCGGTGATACCACGGTTCTTTATTATTGGCGTGCGAGCTACTGGCGTCGATTTGCCAGCTAGACAATGCGCCTATTAGCTCATCCTTAAGGAGGATGTGCCGGTATTTTGAGCTTTGCCATACTGCGCGCCACTGGCTTTTTTAGCGAGCCGTTAGGAAGGGACGATCCATGGCATTGAACAGCAGTGATCATGCACCGCTTCGCGTTTTGCAGAAGAATCTCGACGCGGGTTATTACAACCGCATACGCTTGGGCTTGCTTCGCCTAAGCAACCCCCTACGCATCGATTTGCCGGAGTTGCGGGTGCAACTCGTATGTACCGATCAGGCCTGGTCCTGCGTTTCCCAAGATAATCGCACGCCACTACTGATTTGGACCGATTTTGTGCGGCGCCGTGACGGGCTGCATATGCCCGTGGCGTGCACGCTACACCTCTACCATATCCACGCCGGCTTGCTTGCCGCGATCGCGCTGGAAACGGCAGATTCCGTGATAAAACAACGACTAACGGCGCGGCGGTTGCATCAAGGCGGTGAGGTGGTGCAGCGCCGCTTTCGTTGGGCTTGAGTCACTTGGGCGTTCGGCTCATGATAGGCCCATGACTCGTATGCGCGCCGTGGTATTGCTTCTTGCCCTGAGCCTGATCGGCGCGCCTATCGTTTCCAGCTTCGCGTTCAGCGCAAAGCCTTCGCAGCCAGAAACCAGCGGCAATAATACCGTCCCGAGTGGACTAGGAGCGGCAGTGCTCCATTCCCACCCGAGCACGCCGGTCAGCTTAGAGGTTGCTTACCACACTGCCCATCCATCGCCGCTGCCTGCCTCGCAGCCGCATGAGCATCAAAATCATTCGCAACAAAATTGTCATGAGCAAGACTGTCGCGGTGCCTGCTGCACCATGTGTATGCACTGCTTCTCGGTACTGTCGGCCGCGTCAAACCTATTCCCTTCTACGCGCGGCGCAATCGCGCACGATGTCCCCGCCTTAAGCCCGGTCTTTACGATGCAGCGCCTCGAGCGGCCGCCGCAGGCCATCCTTCTCACCATTTAGTTTCAAATTTGCTGTTTAATTTACTGACGCGGGCGTTTGTACGTCGCCGCGTCGCGTCGCCTGGTACCTCGCTACGGGTACCGCGTGCTTAATATTTTCAAGAGAGGAGACTCTTATGTCGCAGTCCGATGAACGCACGCCCGCAGCGGCGATTGCCTCGCCCGGCCGCCGGCGCTTTCTGCGTGCCGGCGCCGCCGGTGCCGTTGCCGGTTTAGTCAGTGCGACGGCGCAGGCCCAAGGTGTTCCGCCGCACGAACATTCCGGTGGTAAGGGGTCGATGATGTATACGCCGGGCCACAATATGATGGGTATGACGTCGGAGGCACCCGGCGCGCCGCGCGACGACGAGGTGCAATACCGCGAGTTCGATCTCAGCTTTGATTTAATCGAGCATGAATTGGTGCCGGGCGTCACGGTGCCGATGTTTGCGTTCAATAAAAGTGTGCCCGGTCCAGTATTTCGCGTGCAGGAAAACGATTGGATTAAAGTAACGGTCAAGAACAATACCGACGAAATGCACACGATTCACTGGCACGGCGTCGATTTGATTTACACCATGGACGGTGTACCGATGGTCAATCAGGACCCGGTGCACGCGCAGGAAAGCTTCGTCTATCGCTTTCAGGCGCGACCACAAGGAACCCGGTTTTATCATTGTCACTTTTCAACGCCGCTGCATCTAATGGCTGGTCTGCACGGCGCGTTGATCATCGATTCACCGAATGATCCCATTCGTCAGGCATTCCCGTATACGCGCGAATATGTATTGGTGCTGGAGGCATTCGATGTCGATTTTGCGCGCAAATCGATTAACGAGGTGCTGACCGGGATGCGTCGCGTGAATAAACAAATGGAGCAGGGCCGTTTGAGCCCGGTGACGCACGCCTTCTTCCAAAACTACCAAAAATTTTTGCAGGCCATCGAAGATGGCTGGCGTCCGCCGTACACTCAAGGCAATGCGGATAATACGTTTATACGGCCGACCTTCTTTGCCATCAACGGCAAGAGTTACCCGGCGACCATGGAACACGGCCACCTCAAGATTAAGCAGGGCGAATATATTCGCGTGCGTTTGGTGAACGCCGGCTTCATTGACCACCACATGCATCTCCATGGCCACCAGTTCTGGAAAGTTGCGGAAGACGGTAATCCTTTGCCGCAGGCGTATCGACTCAATACCGTGCCGGTTACGCCGGGCAAAACTGTGGACATCATCATCCATGGCGATAACCCCGGGTATTGGGATTTTCACGATCATATGGATTTACACACGCGCAATCGCGGTATCGCGCCCGGCGGCATGATCACCATGCTCGAGTACGAAGATATCGGCAATGCACCGTATGTGCCGTCTTTAAGCGTGAATCAATAGGGGATCGCGATGAAACCGTTAATGACGTTGAGCTTGTGGTTTCTCGCCGGCGCCAGCTTGTCCGCGTATGGCCTCGAGATCGACCCGATGGTGCCGCCGGAAATCCAATTCGGTGGGCGCGCCGTCGCCACCGCAAATGCCAGCGCGCGCGACGGGACGGCGCCGCTACCGGCGCACGGCACGATCGACTTTTCCGATAGCAGTTTATTGCTCGGCTTCAGTAAATATTTGTTCAACGGGCCACCGCGTTATGGATTTGCCACCATTGGTTTGCGCCACCCCGATAACGCCGGCGAGATCGGCAACGATGTGTATTTACACGAAGCGCATGTCGGGATCGGTGCGCGCGCGTACGAGCTGAAGTTCGGTCGTTCGCGTCTGCGTAATCATTTATTAATGTTCCCGACCATTCGCGACGAAGATCTGCTCGAGTTCACGCACGTCGCCAACGCCGGGTCCCATGTCGATACCGATGTCTACGAACTCTTCGGCGGTGTGCTCGACGCACAATGGTTTCTCGGCCGCGGGTTGATCGCCAATACGACACTAACGGCGCGTGTCGCGACCGATAACACGCCGGTGGTGACGCAAGACAATAAAATCAACGGCGCGAATATCGGTTTCGCCTATGCGTTACCGACGAGTGTGAAATTCGACCGCGGTATTCGTTACGCCGGTGTCGCTTGGGACGCGCAGCGGGTTGACGAACTTAACGACGCGCGGCTTAACGCCTATCTCGCGGGGCTGGTTTATAACCTGAACAGCAATCCCGAGGCGGATTGGGTCTGGGAGCTGCAAGGCATCGCGGTCGACGGTGTCGGCGCGGCTAACTTGAGCGACAAAATCGGGCGCGCACGCGCAAAAAACAATAGCCTCGTCACCGCGCTGCGTTTCAATTCACGTCCGTATTTGCAATCGCGCTGGCAGGCGGCGGTGACGCTTGCGCTGAAAGACTATCCCGACTTCGAGGCGGCGCGCACCTATGCCATCGCACCGAGCTTCTTATATCGGCTCGGTAGCGGCGTCGATTGGGTGGCCCAATACACCTACCGCGATCTGCACGGCGCCTTGGCGCAACAGACAGGGATCGAACGTGAGCACCGTTTTTACACCGGCGTGTCGTTTGCTTTGGATTACACC
>CAZCAK010000193.1:0-4177 GCA_964496605.1 uncultured Acidiferrobacteraceae bacterium
GTTGTGTCGCGGTAGGCGCAAACGAATGTCGGTGTCCAACCGGCGCGGGGCGCGACGCAACCGGTTTGTTCCAGTGCGGCGAGAAATGCGTGGCGCGTAAACGGATAAGTGTCAGCGCGCAGCGAGTCCCAGCGATCCGCCGCGATCGCGCTGGCGCCGGTTTCGATAACGATCATCATCGCGCGATGCTAGCACGCGAGCGCGCGATCGCGCCGGTACAAAGACGGAGCGTTTACGGTTGCGCGGACGGGATTGGTGTCGGCAGCGGTGTCGGTGCGACCGGCGTTGTCAGCGCCCCGTCGCTAGGGGCGGTCGCAACCGGAACGAGATTGCGATTAATGTCGCTGACGGCGGCGTCATCTACGCCGCCGGTCATGGCCTGCAGGCGCAAGCGACTGACGAGATAGCTGTAACGCGCCTGCGCCAGATCGCGCTTGGCGTTATAAACCTGTTGCTCCGCGTTGAGCACATCGACGCCGGTACGCACACCGACGCTAAATCCGACGCGATTCGATTTCAGCGCGGTCTCGCTTGAACGCAGGGCCTGCTCTAGCGCGCGTACCTGCGACATACCGTTCACGACACCGATATACGCCTGACGCGTTTGGATTTCGACTTGGCGCTCGACTTGCGCGCGATCCTGTTCGGCCTTGTCGCGATTCGCCAGCGCCTCGCGCACCCGCGATTGTTGAGCGCCGCCTTGGAATAAGGGCAACTGCAATTGCAAGCCGATAGTGGTTACGCGCGTATCGTTAGAATTGGCGCTAAAGGTGCTTTCGCCGGCGTGCGTATCGCTATAGTTCCCCACGATGTCGATGGTCGGTAAATGCCCGGCGCGTTGCTTGGTTACTTCGCGTCGCCCGATGTCTTCGCTACGGCGCGCGATTTCCAGATTGGGATTACGCGCCGCGGCGTTTTGCAACCAGGCATTCAAGTCGTTCGGTGTCGGCGGTGCCAAGGCAAATTGATCGCCTAACACCGACAGTTGCTGAACCGGGACGCCGGCGATTTGCGCCAAGGTGCTGAGTTTGATTTCGAGATCGCTGCGCGCGACGATTTCCTGGGCGTTAATTAAATCCAGCCGCGCCTCGGCCTCGTTCGCGTCAGTGATGGTGACGGTGCCAAGTTCGAAGCTGCGCTTGGCTTGTTGCCATTGCTCGTTCACTGCGACTTTTTGCGCGTTCACAAACGCCAAGGTGTCCTGCGCCAGCAATACATCGAAGTAGGCCTGCGCCACGCGCACCGCGAGATCCTGCTCCGCGGCCTGCAACTGCAAATCGGCTTGTTGTTTCTGCAGCTTGCCCTGGCGATAGGTCGCGATATTTTGTGGCCGGAATAGCGGTTGTGTCAGGGTCACGCCGTAGCCGTAGGAGTTGTAACTAAGGTCGCGGTTTAGAGCGGCGGCCGGATCTTCGTAAGTAATCTTGGTGCTGTTATCGGTGGTGTTGGCGTTGGCGGTAATGCTAGGCAATAACAGCGAACGCCCCTGCGGGAGTCGTTCGCGACCGGCGCTTGCGGCGGCGCGTGCCGATAACCAGGCGGCGTCGTGTTGCCGTGCCGCATCGTAGAGTTGCATTAGGTCCTGCGCCGCAGCACCGCGGGTCATCGCCAGCAGTAATATCAACGATAGAGGAAGGCCACGGCTTACGATTTTCATTGACTAACACCACCTCGGGTCTATGGCTACGTTGTTATTCGGCGCACCAGCGAAGTCATCCATGGTGCGAACCGCATACGATTCGGTTCGTTAGATCGGCAAAACCGGCGGAGTTCTTGCGATAGGATCGACGTATCAAAAATGTTCATCCGCGAAACAATCGTCCGGCGTAGGACCGCTGCGGCGAAATCGTATGCGCCGGGACCGAGCGTCAGCAAGACACATTGACGAATACCGCCGCACTATAAACTGGCGCCGCGTCGAGAAACAAGCGCGAAGCGGCGTATTGCTAGCGCCGCTGCGGGCTTTGCTCCACAATAGCGCCCCAAAAACGAGAAGCGCAGTGAATCTCCACGAGTATCAAGCAAAGCAACTCTTTCTTCGTTACGGCATCCCGGTTCCGCGCGGTATGACCGCGGCCAGCGTGCCGGATGCGCTGCACGCGGCCTCGAGCCTCGGCGGTACCCGCTGGGTGGTCAAGGCGCAGGTGCATGCCGGCGGCCGCGGTAAGGGCGGCGGCATTAAACCCGTCGACAATTTACCCGCGCTCGAACAAGCGGTGGCCAATCTCGTCGGCCGGCGCTTAGTGACGCCGCAGACGGATGCCGGCGGCCAACCCGTGGGCCAGGTATTGATCGAGCAACCGGCGGATATTGCGCGCGAGCTGTATCTCGCCTGTTTGGTCGATCGCGCGCGTGAACGCATCGCGCTGATCGCGTCGAGCGCTGGCGGCATGGATATCGAGGAAGTCGCGGCGCACACGCCGGAAAAAATCGTCAAGGTGTGGGTCGATCCCGTTGTCGGCTTGCAGGCCTACCAAAGTCGTAAGCTCGCCTTTGCCTTAAAGTTGCAGGAGCAACAGATTGGCGCGTTCGTGCGCATCGCCGGCGGTTTGTATCGGCTGTTCAGCGAGAACGATTTGAGTTTGGTCGAGATTAATCCCTTGGTGGTGACCGCCACCGGCGAGTTGCTGGCGCTAGACGCCAAAATCAATATCGATGACAACGCGCTCTATCGCCAAAAGACCTTGGCCGAATTGCGCGACGCGACGCAAGAAGATCCGAAAGAAACCCAGGCGCGTGCCGCCGATCTCAATTACATCGCCCTCAATGGCAATATCGGTTGTATGGTCAACGGCGCCGGCCTCGCGATGGCGACCATGGATCTCATCAAATTACACGGCGGAATGCCGGCAAATTTCCTCGACGTCGGCGGCGGTACCACCGCCGAGAAAGTCGCGCAGGCGTTCAAGCTCATTTGTGCCGATGCAAACGTCAAAGCCATCTTGGTGAATATTTTTGGCGGCATCGTGCGCTGCGATCTTATCGCCGAAGGCATCGTAAATGCGGTGCGCGAAGTCGGCCTGACATTGCCTGTGGTCGTGCGCCTCGAGGGTACAAATGCCGAACAAGGCCGCGCACTATTGCAAAACTCCGGTTTGAAAATCGTCGCGGCGCAAAGCCTTACCGATGCCGCACAACGCGCCGTTGCCGCCGCAAAATAATTATGAGCATTCTGGTCGATAAAAATACCAAGGTGATTTGCCAGGGCTTTACCGGCAAGCAAGGTACGTTTCATTCACAACAGGCGATCGCGTACGGCACACAATTCGTCGGCGGCGTGACTCCCGGAAAGGGCGGGCAGACGCATCTCAATTGTCCGGTGTTCGACACGGTGCACGACGCCGTGGCGCAGACCGGCGCCGACGCGACCATGATTTATGTGCCAGCGGCGTTCGCTGCCGATGCGATCTTGGAGGCGGCCGATGCCGGCATCAAAGTCATCGCCTGCATCACCGAAGGCATTCCGGTGCTCGATATGTTGCGCGTGAAGGCGGCACTAGGGCAGTACGATACACATCTCATCGGACCGAATTGCCCCGGCATCATTACCCCCGGCGCGTGCAAGATCGGCATCATGCCGGGCGCAATTCACAAGCCCGGTTGCGTCGGCATCGTGTCGCGCTCCGGCACGCTGACTTACGAAGCGGTACATCAAACCACTTTGAATGGCTTAGGGCAGAGTACCTGCGTCGGTATCGGCGGCGATCCGATTCACGGTATGGGCTTTATCGATTGTTTAAAGTTATTCGAACAAGATCCGCAAACCAAGGCGATTCTATTGGTCGGCGAAATTGGCGGCAGCGACGAAGAAGACGCCGCGGAATACATCCGCGCACACGTGCGCAAACCGGTAGTGGGTTATATCGCCGGCGTCACCGCGCCCGCGGGTAAGCGTATGGGCCATGCCGGTGCCGTGATCACCGGCGGCAAAGGCACGGCGCGGGCGAAGTTCGATGCGTTGAAGGCGGCTGGCGTGCATATCGTCGAATCACCGGCGCAGCTTGGTGTGGGCGTGAAAGCGGCCTTGTAGTATTGTAAGGCCTATGGCACGGCACTACATTTTAGTAGAACTGGTCGTCCAGATGCGTGCGCCTCTGAGTTGATCTCCGACTAACGTGACAAAATTCTCTAGGTTGTATCATTCGCACCGCAAGATTTATGCAATATCAGGAGGATT
>CAZCAK010000194.1:0-4173 GCA_964496605.1 uncultured Acidiferrobacteraceae bacterium
TGCGTTCAAGCAGGGCGCGCACGCGGCGCGCAAGCTTACGATCGAAGGTAATGACTGCGATGTGCCGCTTACCCTGTAGCCACCATTCACGAATTTGTAATTCGATCGCGTGCGCTTCGTCGTCAAGTGCCGGGAGCTCGAGCAATGTCAGGTCCCCGCGTATCGGGCTTACACAATATTGTGCCGCGAAGTTATGCGCGCGGGGCGCCAACGGTTGTGCATCATGGGCCGCATATACATTGCTTAGAAACGCACTGCGCGCACGTGACGTTTGCGCGCGATTATCGATCGCAAAATCCAAGGCCGCGATTGTTGATGCGTCGAGCCCGGTACCGTGTACCGTGTTATCGCTGGGCACGATCAGCACGACGTCCGTACTAATGCTAAGCGCGCGCAACAACCGCGCTTGTAGCAGCGAAATATGTGTCGGTGCCAACCAATAGACGGCGGAATATTGCTTTGCAGTTTGCACGAAATGCGTGATGTCGCTCTCGTCCTCGCTGTCCGATTTGCCATGATGCTCTTTTAGGAACGCGCGCCAGTGGCGCCAGGCGTTGGCGACCAATCGCGCTTCATCGGAGAGTGGGCGGGACGGCTGCGATATGCCGTAGCCGCGGCGCACGACCGCATCGAAATGTGTTTCATTGTTTGGGGTGTTGCCGCTGAGTGCTAGATCGTCAAACAAAGATAATAGGGATGCGGTGAGCGCACTACGCCAGTTCGCGTCCGTGTTCTGATCCAGTTGCTCTTCGAGCATCAGTTCAGCGACACGACGATCGGGCGGCCGTCGTTCCGGCATGAGCTGTGTGCACCACTGTTCCCAAGTCCCTACAAACGGCGGCACGATGGCGCCGAAGGCGCTGTTGGCGGTTAATAACCGCCGGTAGAGCTCATGACGCGTCGCATTCGACGCCGCAATAACGGCGACATCTCCATAGCGACCGTCGGCGACACGCGCTGCCAGAGCCGCAGCGGCGACGCGAACGGGGTTGTCGCCGTAGGGAATGAAAAGAATTTGCCCGCGCGTCTCGTCCGTCACCGCTCGAGGTACGCGAGTTTTCCGGGCTTGTCTTCCCAGTCGGCGGCATCGCTCGGCGCCGGCTTTTTCTCGATGATCGCCGGCCATTGTTTGGCGAGTTCGGCGTTAAGCGGCGCGAACTGACGTTGTTCCGGCGGCAAATCATCCTCGGCGAAAATGGCGTTGACCGGGCACTCCGGTACGCACAAGGTGCAGTCAATGCACTCATCCGGATCAATCGCTAAAAAATTTGGTCCTTCACGGAAACAATCAACCGGACATACTTCGACACAATCGGTGTACTTACATTTAATGCAGGCTTCGGTGACCACGTAGGCCATGCCAGGATCCTCTTGCTAAACCATCTAATCGAGACGCGCGATGATACTAACCTGCATGGCATAAGGGAATTCGCTGTTATTCGGCGCAAAACCGGTTATTCTAAACACAAGCCGGGTCGGGCCGGCGCGGACAATTTATGAGCAAAATTATTTTAAGGGTGCCGGAGAAGACCGGACGCGGCGCTGCCGTCAAACCTAAGATCGCCCAGGCGTGGATCGCCGCTCTACCGACCGCCGATCCCATCGCGACCGCGCGCCAACTCCATCAGACGCTATACGCGCTAAATCGGCAGGACATCGACGCGCAAGATCGCTTCGAGTTATGTGAGCTGTACGCGAGCCCGATCGCCGCCGTTACTGAGGCGTTTCAACCGCAATTTCTCCGTCTAGCGCTGCCGTTTTCCCCTACAAAGAAGCGGCTGGCGGAATTTTTGATTCAGCTGCAAGCTGAAATGGCGTATGCCTACAAGCACGTTATTATCGATGTGTTGGTGCGTGGTGCGCGGCTTAAAACGGGCCAGCTTACGATCGCCATCGAACGCGCCATCGGCCGTCTTGGCGATGTGCTGCTGCGGTCCTATCAATTTTATGCACCGCCGCCGCCCGGCGTGTGGCGCGAGTTGCACGCGCTTTATGAGTTTGCCGAACGTTCGCACACCGAAAACGAAAGCATTCCCCCGTTGCGCGACGACGAGGCGCAAACCAGTATTGCGCATCACTACAAGCGTATTTTACTGCTCGGCTTAAGTGGCCCGTACCAACTACCACCAAACGAATGCCGCAATATTTACGGATTTCTGGAGGTGTGGGCCGATAAAGCTACGCTTTCTCAAGATCTCGAAGTTACTAATCCGGTCGGACATTTCCTCATTGATCTCACCGCCGACGCACCGCCGCGACTCATGGCCAATATTGCGACGCGCCGTGCCGCCGCATCTTTGCGGGTATTGAACGCAACCAATCTTGCCGCCACGGTACATGGATTTATTGCGCGCTTGCAGCGCGGCGAATCCCCTAAGCTGTTGGAGCTCGGTACCGAATGTATTGGCGGTGCATGTTTGGATATGTTTCGCCGCATGATCAAGGCCTGGGGCTTCAGTGCGCGGCGCCAGTCGCATCGCGTGCAGCGCAACGATTCGATACCGGTATGTATCGGGCTCAACGCCATTCATTTTTTTAGCAGCGGCCAGCAGGCGTTTTCACCGCATGCCGAATATGCCGACATTAGTCACGAGGACGTTTTGAATATCGATCTGGAGACCTTGGATCGGGAATCGCCTGCACCGTCAAACGCACCGATTCAACAGGTGTTCCGCGTGGATGAGTGGCGTATGCAGGATGAAAGCGCCAACGGCCTGGCTTTGTCACGTAACGGCAGCACACACGGTCACGTGCGCGTCGGCGATTTGGTCGGTATTGAGGGCGACGATGGGCGTTGGCGTGCTGCAGCTGTACGCTGGCTAAAGACCGGCGAAGCCGACGAGTTGGAAATGGGCTTAGAGATTCTCGGTCTGACCGTGGTGCCGGTTGTTATCCGGACCGATGAAGCGAATTATTCCCGCCGGGCTTTGCTCATTCCGGAGATGCCGCTCCTACGACGCAGCGCTTCGCTGATCGTTGCTGCCGGCAGTGATGTCAGCGGCGTTATTGAATTGATGCAAGACGACGAAACGCGGGCGGTAAAATCGCGCGAGGTGATTGAGCGTACCAGCGCCTATGTGCAAGTGGGGATTGTCGATATTAACCGGCCGAATAGCGAGCGCGCAGCGCCGGCGTGATGTGCGGTTTGATCAACCGTAAAAGTTCCGGATAGATTTTCGGATTGCCACCGACAATATTCCCCGATTGCAAATGCGTTTGTTCGCCGTCAAAGTCGCCGACCATACCGCCGGCTTCTTCGATGAGTAAGGCACCTGCCGCCATATCCCACGGGTTAAGTCCGATTTCCCAAAAACCATCAAGGCGACCGCATGCCACATGGGCGAGGTCGAGCGCCGCTGATCCAGCGCGCCGCACACCGCTCGTCTTCGGGAGTAAGGTGCGGAACATGGAAATCCACGTATCGAGGTGTTCCATCGATTTGAACGGGAATCCAGTACCGAGCAGGCTGCGATCCATTTGACTTACGGCGCTGACGCGAATGCGTTTATCGTTGAGCTGTGCGCCGCGACCGCGCGAGGCAGTGAAGAGTTCATTGCGCAGCGGATCGAATACGACTGCCTGCTCCATACGTTGTTGGTAACGCAAGGCGATCGAGACGGCATACTGCGGATAGCCGTGCAGATAGTTGGTAGTGCCATCGAGCGGATCGATGATCCAGACGAAATCGTCATCGCCACTATGTGTGCCGGTTTCCTCGGCAAGAATGCCGTGATCCGGGTATGCGGCACGAAGTATCGCGATGATCTCCGCCTCTGCCTGGCGGTCAACCTCGGTGACAAAATCGTTATGTCCTTTTTGTTCGACGCGCAGGCGATCGACGCGATCGGCATAGCGCACGAGCAGACTGCCGGCCCGACGCGCGGCCTTCACCGCAGTATTCAGCATGGGATGCATGAGAGACCTCGAAGACTGCGCGCATTGTAGCGGTGCAACCGCGCAGGCGAAAGCGAGATTGTCCTCGGCATTGTTTCGCTCGTATGCTGCGCGCATGTCGCTGGACAATATCAAGATCGTTTTAGTAGAACCGACGCACGCTGGCAATGTCGGTGGGGTAGCGCGTGCCATGAAAAACATGGGCCTCACGCGGTTAAGCCTGGTGGCGCCCGTCGCCTACCGAACAGCCGAGGCCTACGCGCGTGCTGCCGGTGCCGC
>CAZCAK010000195.1:0-4166 GCA_964496605.1 uncultured Acidiferrobacteraceae bacterium
CCGGATCGTCTTGGTAAAACTTTTTGAAATAAAAATCGCGGCGGTCGAGGTCTTCCAGTAACGCCGCCCGATCGCGCACCCCTTGTTGCACGATCTCGGCGAGATACCGCCCTTGCTCGGCATCGACGATAAAAATATGGCCGACGAGATCGTCGTCCAAGTTTAGGAAGTTCTGCGCAAAGGCATCCGCATAATCGACGTAGACCAGATAAGATTCGGTCGTTGGGTCTTCGACGTCGAGTGGCTTCATCACGACGCGCCCGAGCCAAGCCAACCGGGCCGCCTGATTAAACTGGCGGATATCGAGCTTCTTGCCCTTCTTATACTTGTTGAGCTCGTTTTTGATTTGACCGATATCGGTCACTTTAATCGATTTCATGCGCGTAAAAGCCGGCGGCGGCGAAGCCGCCGGCTAGCGGCGTTAACGCGTCGAGCACGCGCCCGCGGTTTGCGGTACGCCCAGCTTCCCGAGAATTTGGTCCATCAAGCACCAACCGGTGATACCGCTCTGAAACAGATTCACGCCGACAAAGGCGGTAAACCACAGCCAGTTCACGCTATGAAATAGCGGGCTTGCCTGTACTCCAAGAGCCAGCGACAACAACACAAAAAAGCCGGCGATGATGTTGCGAATGCGTGCTACGGTCATAAAACCTCCAAACGATGACGTTGATATTATCGGGACTTAATCCGGTACATTCCAGCGCTTTAAGGTGCGGCCGCGGCAGTCAGTGCGGTTTTTATGCCGTTCGGCGCACTCATGATCTTCGTAAACCCATGCTTACCCGCCATCGACAGGTCCGGGAAATTGACCGCAATACGATAACGCCCGCGCAAGGCGATGACACTATTACCAACGACCATCATCTCGTAAGGCAGATACGCAGTCGAGCGTGGCTCCTGAAAATCGACAATATCCATGATTTCTTTATCGGTATCTTTTGCGCCCTCGTTCGGGCCATCGCCTTGCGGAATGCCGACGCCGAATACCGTAACGTCCTTACCCGGTAGATCGACGCGATAGACCTTCACCGTTCCACCCTTACCGGCGGCGAGATTGCGCTCGACGGTATCGACCGCGGCTTTATAATCGGCAAAGCGGCCGAGCTCATCGATATCCTCGAAGTACGGCATGCCCATGGCGTAGTGATACTTGCCCGGCTTCAAGTGGTCTTCATCAATGCCGCGCGAACCGAACTCAAGCTGATGACCCAACGCCGCCTTCAAATCCTCTTGCGTTTTATCCAATTTGCCGAGGCCGTACGCGACGCCGAGATAAGCCGGGTTCACATACGAAACTTCGAGCTTTGCGCCGTCCTTAGTCACAGCAATGCGTTCGGCAACGCCAAAACCGCCGTTCTCGGCGCGCGCCGCGGCTGCCTTCAGCTCCGCATTCGTCGCACAGATCACCGTGGCGTTCGGATACGGCATATAGCTACCAACGACGTCGAAGCCCTTGGCGCTCAATGCGGCTTTTACTTTGTTAACCGTTTGGGCCATATCTCCGGTCGGCGCATCGCCCAATACGAACGGCTTTAACGCCTCGGCTTGTGCCGCCTGAGAAACAAGAACCGCGCTGCACAACCAGACTCCGAAACGAAATAATTTCATTTCGACCCCCGCTTAATAGTGTATAGAAATAAAAAAGGGCCATGTCGCCATGGCCCTTATAATTCAAAACTTAACGCATCGCTTAGAACTTCATGCCATAAGCAATTTCGGCGAAGTTTTGATCCATCTCGATCGTCGCCGTACCACCGCCGAAACCGGTTGGAATCGGTCCGGTCAAAGATTTCTTAAATGCATGTACGTAATCAAACGTTAGCTCGCTATTGCTGCCAAGTTTATGCGTAAATCCCAAACCCAAATGATCTTGCACGACGCCGGGCGCTAAGATATTGACTGCGACCTGACTCGCGGGAATCGGATTGTCGCCATGATTCCAACCCGCCCGCAAGGTCCAGGCCGGATTCATTGCGAATTGCACACCGAGTTTGTAAACGTCGATGTCTTGCCAGCCGAACCCCGGGCCATTGCTCGATCCGAAACGATTACCAGACACCGTCAGATTCTCAATCGGATTAGATACCGACTTCGAATCTGTATAATTAATATGCATGTAGTCAAACGCAAACGCGATATCGGGCGTCATCTTCCAACCCACACCAAGGACGTAGTTAGACGGGATATCGAATTCGCCTTGCTCCGCAAATAAACCCTTGTACTTATCGAATTGGCCTTTAATTTTGGTCGAATAGGCGGCGCCCAAGGATACGCCCGCGCCGACGTCGAACATTACACCAAGCTTCGCACCGAACCCACTGGTATTGTCGTAGCCATTGTTGCTAACGTTGCCTGGTGATTCCGAGTAACCGGCGTTATCGAAGCCCTGCAATCCTTCCGCTTTGAATCGCTGATAAGCCCACACCGCGCTCAAGCCTAACGACAGATTCGGCATGACTTTGTGCGCAACTGTGCCCGCGATAAACAACTGCGATAGGTCGACGCCGGTTTTGCCGCTACTACCGAACGAGCCGAAAACGGCATTCGGATAGTCGGTGTTCATGCCGCCATTGGCCGATACCGTGACGCCTACGGATGTACTTGGCGCAACCATGGTGTTGTAGCCAAAGGAAGGGATGAAGAAATAATTCGAGTCGCTATCTTGCGCGGCATTGAGGCCGGCACCGTTACCGCTGATGCTGTAATTACGATTGGGATTGAAAATGCCGAGACCGACATCCATGCGATTGCCGACAAATGCCATACCGGCAGGATTAATCAGCGAGGCCATGGCGTCTTGCGGCAGTGCTGCGCCGGCGCCGCCCATGCCACGATTTTTGGCCGAGGTGCCTTCGGTGAAATAACCATTGGTGGCGAATGCGCTCATCGGCGCAGCCGCGATCATGGCGGTGGCAATTGCCCACGCCAACTTAGTCTTGGTACGGATCATCATTCCTCCTAGAGAGTGATGCAATTAGATAATTTAGTGTCGGGCCAATTGTTGTTTAAACGTCCGTTGTCGAGCGGCCCCGAGGTTACGCGCCAGCAAAATATTCCACCGCGCTCATCCAATGTCAACGTTTAATTGTATTGTCATATACCGCCAGCTGTTTCTCGCAAAAAAGCCCGGCGCGGGCCGGGCTTGCATTCACGCGTCGACTGTGGTCGACGATTACAGTGTGCCGACGTCCTCGCCGGCCATTTGACGTCGCACAAGCGCAACATCGCGCCGATTGAGGGCGAATGGAAATGAACGGATATCGGATGGACTGGAATCGCCGTAGGGCCGGTTACAGGCCGACACCTCTTCGTCGTCTTTGCCGGGACAACCCGAGGTCTGGAACGGCTTACCGGAATTGATCAGTTCTTCTAAGACTGATTCTTCCACGCCGAAATCAATCACGCGGCCTTCGGCATCGAATAACATGCGGTCGATGTGCCCACCGGCGTAGTCGATAATAAAGCGCGCCAATTGCACGCGGCGCCATTGGTCGCGTGGCACCGCGTCCCAGTCTTCCATCAGCGAGCCGCGTTCGGGGAAAAACGCGAACATGTGATTGTGGCCGCCCATATCAGTAATTTTTTGCGCGACGGCGAGAATTTCCTGTTCGGTTTCGCCCATGCCGCAAATCAAATGCGCGCCGAATTTTTCCGGACCAAAGATCTCGGCCGCCCACTCGATCGCCTGCCAATATTTATCCCACTTGTGCGGACTGTCGACGCCCTTGCCGCGGGTACGATCGAAAATTTCTGGTGTGACCGCGTCCAAGGCGACGGTGAAGATATCGGCACCGGCATCGCGCAACGCGATCAAATCTTCTTTTTGCATCGTGGTTGGATTCGACAAAATCGACACCGGCACGTGCGGCACTTCCGCGACCCAACGCTTCAATAACACCATGGTATCGGCGTCGGAATTGGGATGCGTGATCATGGAGATGCACATGCGTTGAAACTGACCCTTATCGGTCGCAGCCTTCATGCGCTCGATAACTTCATCGTAACGCGCGGTCGGCCAATCGACGCGAATGAAATTGCGATCGGCATAATCGCGCGCCTCTTCGCGATGACGCGCGAGTCCGCAATAGGCGCAATTGGCACGACAACCTTCGGGAGAGGTCACGAGTAGATTAAGGCAATGCGTGCAACCGGTGCGGTGCATT
>CAZCAK010000196.1:0-4160 GCA_964496605.1 uncultured Acidiferrobacteraceae bacterium
CTTGTGCGCATGGCGGAAGCTTAACAGAACGTCGTGGGTGCCGTGAGGCGCTTAGGACTTAACGATGTAGCTCAGCAGAAACTCGAGACACTCCACTCGGTTATACGCCGTGTCGAGATCCTTAGCCCATACCGTGGCGCCATGACCGCGAATCATGAGCGCGCTCAGGGGCGGGGTTGCGGTACTAAAACGCTGCGCAATGTCCTGCGCGATGCGTTCGACCTGGAGATGATTGTCAAACAGTGGCAGACGCACGTCCGGACGTTCCTGCCAGATGTCGAAGCCCTTGAGCATTTCCAGTCGCGGCAATGCCAAATCCAAATCGCTTGGCGCGGCGCGGTCTGCGGCGCGACAGGCGTCGACGGTATGAATATGCAGGCAGGCACCGGCCTCGGGAAATAACCGATAGAGCGTGCGATGAATCGCCGTTTCCGCCGAGGGGCGTAAGCTTGGGCTTAAACGTTCCACCACCGCACCGCGATCGATATTGATCAGCAAGAAATCACCGGTCTGCAAACGCCCCTTGGGCTTGCCGCTAGCCGTGATCCAAAAGTGCTCGGCGTCGTCGCGCGCGCTCAGATTGCCGGCGGTGCCCGCCATCCAGCCGCGGGCGTGAAAATCGCGTGCGATTTCCACCAGCCGCGCACGCGAATCGGCGACGTCGCTGCGATCGAGCATATTATCGCGGGTGTGGATCGAGGTGCTGTTGCTCAACCGAACAGCATCGCGCGTTCGGTGTATACCGGCGTCCAGCCGGAGGTATCGATGAAGTAGCGCACCGCCTTGATGCGTTTCGAATCCTTCATCTCAAACCAATGCTCGGTATTCGCCGGAACATTGATGTAATCGCCGGCGCTGACCTCGAGCAAGAATTGCTTGCCGCTCGGTTCAACGAAGCCGAAATAACCGCGGCCGGCCAAGATGTAACGCACCTCGTCATCGGTGTGATAATGCACGCGATCGAATTTTGCCAGCATATCGCCGATGCCGGGGATGTCTTCGTGAATCACAATCATGTCGCGCGTGGTGTACCCGTGATCGCGCTTGAGCGTATCGAAGCGATTGTCGACCGCGCGCAGCAATTCCTCTTTTTCGCCGTCGCTCAAGGATTTCTGTTCGAGCAGCGATTGCGCGCGCGCGTCTTGCGGTGCCGTCCAGGCGTTGAGGTGAATGCCGATACCGGCAAGACGTTTTTGAATGGTGGGAAAGTCGTTAATGACCGTGCCATTCGGTTCAATGATTTTCGCCATACGGGTTCCTCATTGCAGTATCGCGCCGAATATTACCACCGAGTGGTTAGCCAATTGCCGGTTTTTCCGGCTGCTTGCGACGTAGGAACGGTTTCGGTTCGGTGCGACGTTGCGGCTCGCCACTGGCGGTGCGCGTCGGTTCCGTCTTGGGTGACGGCGGTGGAGGCGCTGCGGCCGCTACGCGTTCAGGCGCCGGAGGCCGTTCCGGTGCCGGTGCGCGCTCCGGACGTTCGCTACGCGCGGGTCGCCGTTCGCGCGGGCGTTCGCCGCCGCGGCTGTGGCGACCGTTACGGCCGCGGGCATGGCGCCCGCCCTCGGGCGGCGCTGGGCGACCGCGCTCAATCTCCGGCAACAAGTCTGCACTGATTTTGCCGACCTCGATCTTATGGCCGATATAGGCCTCGATGTCGATCAAGGAAAAGGCGTACTCCTCACAGGCGAAGCTGATGGCGTCGCCGCTGGCGCCGGCGCGGGCGGTGCGGCCGATGCGATGGACATAGTCTTCCGCGTCTTGTGGCAAGTCGAAATTGAAGACATGCGTCACGTCGGGGATATGGAGCCCGCGGGCCGCGACATCGGTGGCGACCAAAATCGGAAGCGCGCCGGACTGGAATTCTCCCAATAGGCGCTGGCGCTTGTTCTGCGGCACATCGCCGGACAATACCGCGGCATGGAAGCCGTTGACGTTCAAGGTTGCCTGTACACGCTCGGCTGCACCCTTGGTATTAGTGAACACCACGGTGCGACTCGACTGATAACGCCGCAATAAACCGACTAGCAACGGCAACTTCTCTTCGTTCGCGGTGTGATAGACGATCTGCGTGACCTTATCCGCAGTGACCTTGTCCGACTCGATTTTGATCAAGTTCGGATTATTCATATGCTCATAGGCGAGCTCGCTCACTCGATACGACAGGGTGGCGGAGAACAACATGCCGAGACGCTCGGTCGGCGGCGGCATACGACGCAATAGAAAGCGTATGTCTTTAATGAAACCGAGATCGAACATGCGGTCGGCCTCGTCCAACACCATGACCTGCACCGCATTTAAATCGAATACGTGCTGCTTAAAGTAATCGATGATGCGTCCCGGGGTGCCGATGAGGATATCGATACCGGTTTCCAGCATCTTGCGTTGGGTATCGTAACCGGTTCCGCCGTAGACCAGGCCCATAGTGAAGCCGGTATATTTGCCCAGCACCTCGGCGTCTTTGTGGATTTGAATCGCGAGTTCGCGTGTCGGTGCCAATATCACGGCGCGCGGTTGCGTTGCCATGCGCGTCGCAATCGGATCTCGGCGCAAGAGATGATTGAACGTCGCCAATAGGAACGCCGCGGTTTTGCCGGTGCCGGTTTGTGCCTGACCCGCAACATCGCGCCCCGCCAACACTACCGGTAAGGTCGCGGCCTGGATCGGCGTACAAAACTCAAAGCCGGTCTCGGCAACGCCGCGCAGCAGGGGTTCGGGGAGATCGAGATTGGCGAACGTCTGTTCGGTTAAATGTTGATTACTCATACGAAAGCGGAGAGATTACCGTAAGGGAAGCAGGATAAAAAGCCGCCACCGAATCTGATGGCAGCGTACGGCTTGCAATGTGTTAGTTATTTCGCTCAAATATGCCGAATTAGTCCCGCATCGACCGCGCGAGTTCCAGCGCATCCACCCAGGAGCGTATTAAAATAATGAGCCAAGGCATTGTTTACGTGACAGACGATAGCTTTGAAAAAGAAGTATTGCAGGCGCAGGGCCCCGTCTTGGTTGATTATTGGGCGGAGTGGTGTGGCCCCTGCAAAATGATCGGTCCGGTACTGGAGGAGATCGCCAGCGAGTACGCCGGTAAGATCAAAATCGCCAAACTGAATATCGACGAGAACCCAACCACGCCCCCCAAGTACGGCATTCGCGGCATTCCCACGTTAATGCTGTTCAAAAATGGCAATGTTGAGGCGACCAAGGTGGGGGCGCTGTCAAAAACGCAGCTGTCGGCCTTTATCGACGGCAATCTTTAAATAAAAAAGGCAATCTATTACTTTGGCCGGATGTTCGGGCTGGACGGCCGCAAACCCAGGTGCTAACTTAGCCTACGTACAGTCCTAAAACGTTAACCCCTAGTTTATCCCTGTCATGCGTCGCCCGCGGCACCGGTGTGCCCGCGAGTCGCTCAGTTCCACTTACCAATCACAACGAATATGAATCTCTCCGAGCTCAAGAAAAAACCCGCAACCGAATTAGTCGAAATGGCCGCCGCGATGGACCTCGAAGGGGGCAGTCGCTTACGTAAACAAGACCTTATCTTTGCCATCCTCAAAGCCCAGGCCAAGAAAGGCGAGGACATCATTGGCGAAGGTGTAGTCGAAATTCTCCAGGACGGTTTTGGGTTTTTGCGCTCGGCCGATAGCTCCTACCTCGCCGGACCGGATGATATCTATGTCAGCCCGAGCCAAATTCGGCGCTTTAATTTGCGGACCGGCGATACCGTCACCGGCACCATCCGACCGCCGAAAGAGTCCGAACGCTATTTCGCGCTACTGAAGGTCGAGCAGATCAATTTTCAGTCGCCAGAAGAATCGAAGAATAAAGTCCTATTTGAAAATCTCACACCACTGCATCCGCTCAAGCGGCTGCGCCTCGAACAAGACAATAAATCCACCGAAAACCTCACCTCGCGCGTGATCGATTTGATTTCGCCGATTGGCAAGGGCCAGCGCGGTTTGATCGTATCGCCGCCGAAGGCCGGTAAAACCGTCATGCTGCAACAAATCGCACACTCGGTGACGGCGAATTATCCCGACGTGGTGTTGATGGTATTGCTCATCGACGAGCGCCCGGAAGAAGTCACAGAAATGCAACGTTCGGTGCGCGGCGAGGTGATCTCCTCGACCTTCGACGAGCCGGCCGCGCGCCACGTG
>CAZCAK010000197.1:0-4140 GCA_964496605.1 uncultured Acidiferrobacteraceae bacterium
CGTCACCACCAAATACTAGGATTTTACTATGCCAACTATTAGGACGCTTAGCGCTACCATAGCGCTCACCCTCAGTCTCCTGGCCGACATCGCCACCGCCGCCGATTTTACGTTTGCAGTTCCGCCGCGTGAATCCACCGCCAAGGCACAGGAGGTCTATGGACCGATCGCCGATTATTTAAGCAAGGTGACCGGGGCAAAATTTACGCTGCGTTACACCGACAACTGGTTGACCTATCAGAGCGATATGCTGAAGGACGCTTACGATATCGTGTTTGACGGACCGTCGTTCATCGGCTGGCGTATGGCCAAACTGAATCACGTGCCAGTCGCGAAGCTACAAGGCAATCTCGCCTTCGTCGTGATCGCGCGTAGCGATAATGCCAAGGTAAAAGATCTGAAAGATCTGGCCGGACGCACTGTCTGCGGCTTCGCGCCGCCGAATTTGGCAACGCTGACGATGTATGTCCAATTCGACAACCCAGCACGCCAACCGCGCGTGCGCGAAGTGAAAAATTTTCGTGAAGCTTTTGAGGGTGTCTTGAGTCGCGCCTGCGATGGCGCGGTGTTGCAAACTGGGTTATACGACAAATTCAATGAAGGCGTCGCGAAGGATCAGACTGCGGTGCTATATAAGAGCAAGCCGGTGCCGAACCAGGGCTTTAGCATCGGACCGCGCATCCCGCCCGATATGCGCGACAAAATCGCCAAGGCATTGCTCGCGCCCGAAGGCCAAGCGGCAGCGCAATTATTACGTAAGGAATTCGGCGGCAAGGAGTTGATCGCGGCGACACCGCAAGAATACGAAGGCCTCGGTCGCTTATTGAAAGACGTCTGGGGTTTCAATTTGTAATTGCGACTCTTCCCGCCACGCGCGACAACATACAAGGCCCGTAATGCGGGCCTTTTGTTTTTTACAGCTCGAAACGCGCCATCACCGGCGCATGATCCGAAGGCCGCTCAAGGCGACGCGGCGCGACATCGATCACACACTCGGCCGCTGCCGCAGCCAACGATGGACTCGCCAAAATGTGATCAATACGCAAACCGAGATTGCGCCGAAACGCGCCCTGACGGTAATCCCACCACGTGAAATGACCGGCATCGTGCTGTAATCGACGGAAGACGTCGACCATTCCGACTTGTAACAAATACTGAAACCGCACGCGCTCCTCCGGGCTCACCATCACCGCCCCGACCCAGGCTGCGGGGTCGTGCACGTCGCGGTCTTCTGGCGCGATGTTGAAGTCGCCGGTAACGACGAGCAATGGATAATGCTTGAGTGCCTGCTCAACATAACGCACAAAGGCATCGAGCCACTGCAATTTATAAATATATTTTTCCGAACCGACGCTGGAGCCATTCGGAATATAGGCATTAATCACCCGTAGCTCGCCGAAGCTCGCGGCCAAGACCCGTCGCTGTGCGTCATCGTAAGCCGGAATGCCGATGACGACATCGCGTGGCGATGTGCGGCTCAAAATGGCGACGCCGTTATAACTTTTTTGACCGCTGAATACGGCGTGGTAGCCCCATTCCTGACAGGCGATGTGCGGAAAATCGTCGTCGACGATTTTGGTTTCTTGCAGGCAGACAATATCGGGCGCGTGCTCTTTAAGCCACGGCGCCAAATGCCCGACGCGCACGCGTAGGGAGTTGACGTTCCAAGTTGCGAGCTTCAATTCGGAGGGGGTTCGCCTTCGGGTTTTTTCGCTTCGGCATCACCCTTTTTGGGGTAGCCGGCTTGGTCGAGTTCGCTTTCGATCCAGGCCTGCGAGTATTCGGTGATGACTTTACTGCCGATCGAAACCGTCGGCACCGTAAGTGCACCAGCCTTCTTACGCAGCTCTTCTTGTACCGCGACGTCGGTCGCGGCACTCTTTTCGGTGAAGGGAATCTTGCGCGAGTTGAGGTAATTGCGCGCGATATCGCACGGCGCACATTTATTCGTCGTATAAAGCACTACCGGATGCTGCGCCGCGACCGCCCCGAGAGCAGGATCGCCGCCGGGCGTCGTGGTCTTGACGGTACGTTCTTCGACCTTACCGCCATCGCTCGGGGGTGGGCGGTCCTGGTAAGAAACATTGCCCTGCGCATCGACCCACTTATACAGCTTGGCCGCGTCAGCGGGCACAGCCGCAAGCAGCATGGCGAGACCACTGGTTACGCCCATTACCAATAATGTGTGACGCATAAACCCCTCGAAAACAGGCCGCTAGTAACGGATAAGCCCGCGCCATCGCGGGTGTATCACCAAGCATAGCAAAGGAAACTGGAAATCGAAGGTGTTAGGCCGCTAAACCATTATGCCGCAGCAGCGCGTCGATCGTGGGTTCGCGCCCGCGAAAGGCAACAAATAGCTCCATGGGATCGCGCGCACCGCCCTGTTCCAAAATATTGTGCAGAAATTCCAAGCCGGTGTTGCGGTCGAATACGCCACGCTCCTCAAATTTACTAAAGGCGTCGGCCGACAAGACCTCGGCCCATTTATAGCTGTAGTAACCGGCGGCATAGCCGCCGGCGAAGATATGACCGAAGCTATGCTGAAAACGATTGAAGCGCGGCGCTTGCACCACTGCAATCTCGGCGCGTACGCCGTCAAGCACTGACTGGATCGTATCGCTGCCATACGGATCGAAGGCGCTGTGCAGTCGCATATCGAAAATGGAAAATTCCAGTTGGCGCAGCATCTGCATCGCCGATTGAAAATTCTTCGCCGCAATCATTTTGCTATAGAGCTCTTCCGGCAGCTTGGCACCGGTCGCGTGGTGTTGCGCAAATAGATCGAGCGCCTCGCGCTCCCAACACCAGTTCTCCATAAATTGACTCGGCAGCTCGACTGCATCCCAGGCAACACCGTTAATACCCGAGACACTGGCGTAATCGATCTTGGTCAGCATATGGTGCAAGCCATGGCCGAACTCGTGAAATAACGTCGTCACCTCGTCGTGGGTAAATAGCGCCGGCTTGCCTGCGACCGGCGGCGAAAAATTACACGTCAGATACGCTACTGGAATCTGCACCGCGGCGCCTTTGCGCATACGCACCAGACACTCGTCCATCCAGGCGCCGCCGCGTTTGTGCGCACGCGCATAAAGATCCATATAAAACCGGCCACGGACTTCGCCGCGGGCGTCACGGATTTCGTAAAAACGGACATCGGGATGCCATACCGGGACGTCGCGCACTACTTGAATATCGAGTCCGTACAAACGGCGCACGACTTCGAATAAACCCTGTACTACCGTCGGCTCGGCGAAATACGGCCGCAAATCTTCCTCGCTGAAGGCATAGCGTTCCTGCCGCAGCTTTTCGGAATAATAAGGAATATCCCACACCTCTAAGGCGTTCACACCGTAACGTTCTCGCGCGAACTTCTTGAGCTCGTCGATTTCCTTCAGCGCCGCCGGGCGCGATCGTGCCGCGAGATCATTTAAGAAGCCCATCACCTGCTCGACGCTGCGCGCCATCTTGGTCGCAAGCGAGCGTTCGGCGTAATTGTCGAAACCGAGAAGCCGCGCGGCGTCGCGGCGTAATTGCAGAATACGGCGCATGGTTTCGCTATTATCGAAGCGACCGGCATGCGGCCCGCATTCGCTCGCGCGCGTGACGTAGGCTGAATAGAGTTCGCGCCGCAACTCACGATCGTCGGCATAAGTCATCACTGGGATATATGACGGCGCATCGAGCGTGAGGCGCCAGCCGGCTACGCCTTTTTCCTGCGCCATCTGCCGCATCATATTGCGCGCGCTTTCGGGTAAGCCCGCCAGGCGCTGTTCGTCGGTCAAGATCAATTCCCAGGCGTTGGTTGCGTCGAGCACGTTTTCTTCGAACTTACTCGTCAGCTGCGACAGCTCTTGCTGAATGGATTTAAATTTCTTTTGATCGTCGGCGTTCAATTCCGCGCCGCCCAAACGAAAATCACGTAAGGCGTTTTCCAGTAATTTGCGCTGCGCTTGATTCAAGGTGGCGAACTGCGGGCCCTGCGCGACCGCCTTATACGCGCGGTAGATGCGTTCGTCCTGCGCAATCTCGGTGGAGTAGTCGCTCAACTTCGGCAGGCAACGGTTATAGGCTTCGCGCAGCGCGTCGTTGTTCATGACGGCGTTGAGATGCGACACCGGCGACCACATACGGCTT
>CAZCAK010000198.1:0-4124 GCA_964496605.1 uncultured Acidiferrobacteraceae bacterium
ACGCCAGCGCCTCGAGATAAAAACTCGGCAGGCCGCATTGATTGATCATCTGGTTATTCGCGCTGACGGCGACCGTGCCGGTGGTGGCGCCAGTGGCAGTAAATGCGCCGCGGCCAACCAAACCGCCATTGAACTGCGACCACTTAAAGCGCACTGCACCTGCAGCGGGTTCCGCGATCTCGATGCGGTACAAATAATGTTCGAAGCCGTTGTAGCCCCCGGCTTCGGGCACCGGACACGGACCGGCGATGACGACGGTCGGTGACGGTGTGACCGTAAGTTTGCCCTTGGCATTGAAGTCGTCGGCAAGATGCAGATTGCCACAATCGTCGCCGGCACCGAGGCGCATCAACTTCAAGGCCATGCTCGTTTTTACACGCTCGGTGGTATCGGGTCCGCCGAGCGCCGGCTCCAATAATTTGCGCGGGTCTTGGAACGCGCTGAAGGATTCCTCCCAGACTTCGAGTATCACGGCATCGCGCACACCGGCGGCAATCGTGCCCACGGTCGCTTGTGGCGTTTGCAACGGCGGTGCGAGATAAGTGGCAGTCAACGGCGTGGTACCGGTGTAATACAAATGCACGCCGTCGTCCCAGGCGCGTCCGGTTTGCAGCGTCACCTGTACACCGCTTGTTGTCGCCGTCGCCTGTGTCACCTTGAAACTATTCGGCACCGCCGCCGGCACGCCGACGACACCGGCGCCGATCGCGTCTTCGCCGACGAGATGACGCCAATGCTGTTCGATTAACGTTGCCGCGTTCCAATCCTGATCGAGCGACACGCGGCCTTGCTGTTGCAAGACGCCGCTGAAGTTATCGCTCGGTATCAACCCCCACTGAGAAAAGTCGCCTTTCATTGTCGTATCCTTTACGTCACCGTAATCAACACCGGGCGAATACCGACCGGCATATATTCGCGATAGCGAATTTGAACGTTTTTCCACTTGTGCGTGTTGCGTAAAAATCCGAACGCGCCCATCTCGTCGTTGTCCGGCCCTTGCTCGAGAATATGGGCATCGCTGCGTTGATCGAGTTGCGCGTAACCGGGCATGCCGAAGGTTTCGGCAACGAAGCGCAGACGCGCGACATTGCCGAATACGCAGGCGTAATGTGACGGCAAGCGATTTCCGCTGGCAGAGAAGTAACTAAACTTGATACAGCCGATTTGATCGTCGTGCACTTGCAACGAGTGCACCCAGACACCGCCGCGCCCACTCGCCGATTCGACACGCATACGTCCGAAGCAAGTCATGCCGGCCACACTCACGGGCGGCCCCCATTGCAATTCCGGATCGCCAGTCGCGGCGCCTAATGCTAATGCCGGTGTCGTCGCCTCAAGGCCACTGCCCGCATCGATAATCGTGTCGCTGAGCGACACGCGATATTGATCGTCGATCGCGAGCGGTCCGGTAATGCTGCGCGCAATTACAATCTCCGGCGTTTGATCGAAGGCGGTTTCTTCCGCGGCACTCGCGAAACCGTAATTGTTGGTCAAGCGCATGCCGGCACGGATCGGCGCGCGGGTTTTATTGAGCGCGACGACGCCGCCGGGATCAAGGGTGCAGCCATCGATGAACAATTGATTGAGCGCGGCGCGCGCAATCAACGCGTCGCTCGCGGGAAACGTTGGCGCACGTGTGAGGTATAAGCCTTCCAATTTCACCGTCAGCGTCGCGAGATTTGCTGCCGCGCCGGCGCTCAAGACGTCGTCCGGTCGAAACGCCAGCGGGCGCGCCAGACGAATCACCGGGCGCGCACCGTCGATCGCGCGAATCCAAATAGAGCGCGCGAGTCTTAGCGTGCGCAGGCCACCTTCGGTGGTGCTGCCGAGCACCGCGTTTAAATCCAGTTCGTGCGTGAGACTGTCGTGGATTTCGATAATGAGCGGTTGCGTCAGCGTGGGTAAATTTGCCAGCGCATCGGCCAGCGTGAATCCCGGGGTCGTTAATAAATTCACGCTACGCACCAACGGAATTTGCTCGAGCCATAACGCCGGTCGCGGTGCGCGCGTGATCGGATGCGCACCCACGGGCCCGGCGAATCCGTAGGTCGGCGAGACATACAAACCGGTAGCAAGCGGATTGGCTTCGGTGGCGATACTCGCACCCATGACGCCGAACACGACGCGCCCGCGTTCCGGATCGATGGCGATTTCGTATGCGCGTAACGGCGGATGCAGCCCCGCCTCCCACGCGCATAAGTTGGCACCGCGAAAACGCCAAGGCGTCGTCGGCGTAAACGGCGGATTCGGTACATGCAGACTTAATCCGACGCGGCCGGCCTCCAGCGGCGTAGTTGCCGCCGCATAAGCGACGACTTCGACATATTCCTGCGGTTGCCCGGCCGGCGTGTCGGAAGTCAGCCGCGCCCCCGGCATCGGTCCCGGCACCGCATCGCGCTGAGTCAAATCCGGTGGTTCGGCATCGGCGGCGTAGCGATGCGTATTGAATAAGACCATCGGCTCGGATTGCGGATGCAATTCCACGCGCACCGCATAACGCGCTAGCCCCGCCGGTACCGGCGTGCGATCGATCACGGCGACCGAACCGGGACGCGTGCGCGCGACCGTGTACGCCTCGAGACGCCAGAGGAAAATGGCGAGATTCGGTAAATTAAATCCGCCACAGCCCGCGGACGCGGGTTTGACATCGACCCAATGTGCGAACGGATCGAATGGGCCGTTCACTAAACTTAATAGCGCCGGATTGCGCAAATTCACCGTGCCGCCGCGGCGCGCATCGCCGAGAAAGGTGCTGCGCTTCAGCGGCGGCGTACCGCCGGCGTCGGGGCGTTGATGGTCCAAATGTTGATTCCACACCAGGCGCTCGAACATCTCGACGCTGTGCACCGCCCAACCGGTTAACGCATAAGTCAATGACTCAATCGCGCCTAAGGTGCCTTTGCGCCGCCGATGGTTCACGGTGCGCGCAACATCGGCGCGCAAGGTCCACGGATCGCCCGATAAGATCGAGGTGCCGAGCAAATCGCCTATATAAGGAATGACCCAGTCGGCCGAGGTTTCAATGAACAGATCGTGGTACAGCTGCTCGATGTTGGTGTGGATTTCGCGATGCACCGCATCCATCAAGCCGACATAGGCCGCGAGCTGCCCGGCCGGGAATTGCTCGCCATCGCGAATGCGATAAATTTCCGGCAGGCGTTGGTACAGGGGTTTACGTGCGCTGCTCATGACGGACACACCGCTTGTTCTTGCGCCGAAACGAAACTCAAGACGCAATGTTTATCGTGTAGCGCCAACAGAAAATGCGTTGGGCAGGGAATTGCCGCGGCCGGAATGAAATTAAACGCCGGCAATGGCAACAAGGTCGGATCGGTGGCCGGCGGTGTACCGAGCAGAATGAGTTGCGCCGCTTGCAGTTGTACCCACACGACGCCGGGTACGTTTTGAATCGCAGCGATCACTTGCGACACATGCACGTTCTCGTGAAACGCGCGCACGTTCAAACCGAATAAGCCGTCGGCGCCATCGATGCCATCGGCTTCGGCGCCAACGACACCGAGCGCGATTTTAATTGCGTGCGTGAGGTCTGCGGTTAAATAGGCCGGGTTGTAGCCGATATGCGCCGCAATGTGCACATATTGCTGCAGGCCCTTGATCACCTGCAGCGGGTGGCGCGCGGGGCCGCGACACCGATTGTAGCCCTTGAGCGCGTCGCGCACTTGCGTGAGATCGGCGTCGCTGCCGCTCGCGGTTAATACCGTCAATACGATCGCCGGCACACCGTCCGGCGCATCCCAACGCGCCGAGGCCTTGAGTACATTCGGCAACATGCGCGTCTCCGCCTCGTAATCGGCGATGCTCACGAGACGCCCGAGGCTTTGCAACTTCGCCGGCGCCGCGCGGCGCGCATTGTCGGCGTCTTCCGCCGGCGCACCGGTCGTAATCGGTGCGGGTAAAAATACCTTATCGAGATTCGTCAGCTTGCCGGTGGCCTGCGGTTTGGTGTCGGGTTTCAGGGTGCCGCTGGCACCGATGCCGACGCGATACGTCGCGACGACGTTATCGCGCCCGCTCGGAAGACGCGCACCGGTTTTACCGTCGCCGAATTGGACGAAACTATTGCCGGCGACATCCTCGCGCACGATATAGATCTGCGCGTCGGG
>CAZCAK010000199.1:0-4101 GCA_964496605.1 uncultured Acidiferrobacteraceae bacterium
CATGCGTGGTTACCGCGAACAATCGTTGCGCTTGCATCCGCACGTGTGCGCCCGCTGCGGCCGCGAGTTTACCGCGGCCAATTTGCACGAACTCACGGTGCATCATAAGGATCACAATCACGACAATAATCCCGCCGACGGCAGCAATTGGGAGAATCTCTGTCTTTATTGTCACGATTGGGAGCATCAAAAATATTCCCAGTACATCCAGGGCGCCGGCGCGAGCTTCGGTTTGACTAGCGCAACGGCGACTAAGCCGGCGACCAATAATCCCTTCGCGAAACTAAAGGACGTGCTGAATAAAAAATAACCCCGCTCAGCACAATTGATAATCATTCTCATCTCCGTTATAGTGCGCGCGATTCGGTGATCTAACGGAGAGTCGATAAATGAAACGTCTATTCATCGTGCTGACCCTATTCGGCTTGGTCGGCCAAACCCCGGTGCAGGCAGCAGAGGTCGTACTCTATACCGCGCGTCTTGAGCAGGTCATTAAGCCGCTATTCGAAGAATTTACCAAAGAGACCGGCATTCAGGTGAAGGTCGTGTCCGACAACGCCGGCCCGCTGATGGCGCGCATGAAGGCGCAAGGCGATAAGTCGCAGGCCGACGTGTTTATGGCGGTCGATGCCGGCAATCTGTGGCATGCCGCGAATCAAGGCTTGTTGAAGCCGGCGCATTCGAAGGTCTTGGACGAGAATATCCCGGCGCATTTGCGCGACCCCGAAGGTCTTTGGTATGGCTTCTCGGTCCGCGCGCGGACCTTGGTGTTCAACACGAAAAAGGTCAAACCGAGTGAACTCTCGACTTACGAAGACCTCAGTACGCCGAAGTGGAAAGGGCGCCTATGTCTGCGCACTTCTAAAGAAGTTTACAACCAGTCGCTGGTCGCGATCATGATTGCACAGCAGGGCGAACCCAAGACGGAAGAGGTCGTGCGTGGCTGGGTGAATAATCTTGCGACCAAACCGTTCGGCGACGATGTGCGCGTGGTGCAAGCGGTGGCCGCGGGTCAATGCGACGTCGGTATCGTCAATTCCTATTATTACGGTCGCGTAAAGAAACGTGATCCGAATCTGCAGGCAGCGATTTTCTGGCCGGACCAAGCGGGTAACGGCGTGCATGTGAACGTCTCCGGCGCTGGTATCGCGCGTTACGCCAAGCACGAGGCCGAGGCGCTGCGTTTTCTCGAGTTCATGTCGGGTGACAAGGCGCAACGTATGTTCGGCGATTTGAACATGGAATACCCCGCGAATCCGAAGATTAGACCGAATCCCTTCGTCGCTTCTTGGGGCGAGTTCAAACAGACTCAGACCAACTTATCGAAGGCGGGCGAGTTCCAAGCCGCCGCGGTAAAGCTGATGGACCGCGTCGGTTACAAATAATCTACTGATCGAGCGGTTTCAGATGTTGCGTATCGGGGCCGCGGGCATTGCCGTACTGGTGCTCGCGCCTTTATTAGTGGTGATCTCCGCGCTGCTCACACCGACCGGCGATATCTGGTCGCACCTGGCGCAGAATGTCTTGCCGGAGTTGGTGCGCAATACCGCTTGGTTGGTGCTCGGCGTCGGCGTGGTGACGAGCGTGCTGGGTGTGAGTCTCGCCTGGCTGACATCGATGTATCGTTTCCCGGGCCAACGATTTTTTGTCTGGGCACTCATGTTGCCGCTGGCCTTGCCGAGCTATGTCTTGGCTTTTGTCGCGGTCGATTTGCTCGATTACTCCGGACCGGTGCAGGTGTGGTTGCGCGAGTTATTTCATGGCACGCAGATCTGGTTCCCAGCGATTCGTTCGCGCGGCGGCGTCATCGGCGTCATGGCGCTGGCGTTTTATCCCTACGTTTATCTCATGGCGCGGCAGGCGTTCCTGACCCAAGGGACGCGCGTGTTCGAGGCAGCGCAATCGCTCGGGCATAGTCGCATGAGTGCATTGATGCGGGTCGCCTTGCCGATGGCGCGGCCCTGGATCGTCACCGGCGTGATGCTGGTACTGATGGAGACGCTCGCCGACTTTGGCACGGTGGCGATTTTCAATTACAACACCTTTACCACTGCGATCTACGAGGCGTGGTTCGCGTTATTTTCCTTACCGACCGCGGAGCAGCTCGCGTCGATCTTGACCACCATCGCCCTGGCCTTGTTGTTGATCGAGAGTTTTTCGCGTCAACGCATGCGCTACTACGCGCCCGGCCGCGCCGCGATCCATGTGCGTTTGACCTTAACCCCTATCAAGGCGTGGCTGGCGACCGGTTTTTGTGCGCTGGTGTTTGCCTTGGCGTTCGTGATTCCGATCACGCAGGTATTTTCGTGGGCAAAAGAAGTCGCGCCCGACGATTTGGATGCGCACTATTGGGAAATGCTGTGGCATACGTTGGTACTCGCGGTATTAACGGCCGTTGTGATCATCGCCGCGGCGACGGTGTTAGCGACGGCCGCGCGGCGCCATCGTGATCGCACCACGCAAATCATCGTTCGCATTGCAACCTTAGGTTATGCCATTCCCGGCGCGGTATTGGCGGTAGGCATTTTTATTCCGATGGCTTGGCTCGACGGTAAAATCGCCGGCGCGTTGAGCACGGTGGGGATTTCGGCGCAGGACCTATTAGCCGGTACGATTTTGGCGATGCTGCTCGGGTATGTCATTCGGTTTCTCGCTGCCGGCTTCGGCCCAGTGGAGTCGGCGCTGCAGCGCGTTACGCCCTCGGTCGAAGATGCCGCGCGCGGCTTCGGTGTCGGCCGCGTTGCAACCTGGCGCGCGGTATATTTACCAATGTTGAGTAAGGGCATGTTGACCGCGGCGATACTTGTCTTCGTGGATGTTTTGAAGGAAATGCCAATCACGCTCATGACGCGCCCGTTCGGCTGGGATACGATGGCGATTCAAGTCTTTCAAATGACCGCGGAAGGCTTATGGCAACGCGCGGCATTGCCCGCGGCGGCGATTGTCGCGGTCGCGCTGGTCTTTATCGCAGGCTTAAGCTACATGCAAGAACGTCGTCACGGCGCATGAACGAAATATTCACCCATCCGTCGCGGTCCACAAAAACCGCCGAGCGCCTGCTGAGTCTTCATAACGTCTCGGTGCGCTACGGCAATAACATCGTGGTTGAGGATCTTTCATTTTCGGTGGAGGCCGGTCGCATCGTCTGTCTCTTGGGACCGAGCGGTTGCGGCAAGACCACGGTGCTGCGGGCAATCGCCGGCTTCGAACCGGTGGCGGCTGGCGAAATTCGTTTGAACGCGGATATTGCCAGTCGTAAGGGTTGGAGCCTGGCGCCGGAGCGCCGCCGCGTGGGAATGGTGTTTCAAGACTATGCCTTGTTTCCGCATATGACGGTGGCGCAAAACGTCATGTTCGGTTTACGCCAGCTCGCCGCCGGCGAACAACAGGAACGGTTGAACGAAGTTCTGACCACCTTGGGACTCGATGCAGTTGCGGCGCGTTATCCGCATGAACTCTCCGGTGGACAACAACAACGCGTGGCCCTGGCGCGGGCGCTGGCACCGCGGCCGCATTTGTTATTACTCGACGAACCGTTTTCCAATCTCGACGTCGAATTGCGCGAGCGTCTGAGCCAAGAGGTGCGGGAAATTTTGCATCGCTACGGTGTCACAGCGGTGATGGTAACGCACCATCAATATGAGGCTTTCGCCATGGCCGACGAGGTCGGCGTCATGCACGCGGGTCGCTTACAGCAATGGGACAATGCCTATAATCTTTATCACGAGCCGGCGAATCGCTTTGTCGCGGATTTTGTCGGCGAGGGGGTCTTTTTACCGGGGACGGTATTGAGCCCGAATAGTTTGGAAATCGAACTCGGGATCCTCAAACTCAATCGGCCGAGCTCGCTTGCGCGCGGGACGCGCGTCGATGTGTTACTGCGGCCGGACGATGTCATTCATGACGACCGTAGCGCACTGAGTGCGGAGGTCATGACCAAGGCATTTCGCGGCGCCGACATCCTTTATACTCTACGACTCGCCGGTGGCGGCCGGGTATTGTCGCTGGTCCCGAGTCACCACAACCACGCGATCGGCGAGCGTATCGGAATCAAGCTGGAAGTAGACCACGTGGTCTACTTCCCGCGCCTGAACTAAAACA
>CAZCAK010000200.1:0-4092 GCA_964496605.1 uncultured Acidiferrobacteraceae bacterium
ACCGCCATCTCCAACGACTACGGCTATGAACATGTATTTCGCCGCCAAGTCGAGGCCAATGGTAAGGCTGGCGATTTATTCTTCGGCATCTCCACCTCCGGTCGCTCGAAAAACATCCTGTTGGCGTTCGAGCAATGCCGCAAAATGGGCCTGCGCACCGTCGGACTTACCGGTGCCAAAGGCCAAGACTTCAAGCAATGCGATTTCTGCCTCATGGTCCCGGCCGAAGACACACCGCGTATCCAGGAATCGCATATCCTCATCGGCCACATCATCTGCGCCGCCGTCGAAGAAGGCCTGTTCCGCGCCTGATTCGCGTTTAATTTGCGCTGGCGTTCGGCTCACGCGCAATTTCGGTTCTATACTGCTTTTACATATTTATAAAGATTTACCCAATGCCTTCCCCCTCGTCCACACATAAACAGGAGCTGCCGTTGCGCCCGGCTGCTGCGAAAGGAAACGCAAAATATATCGCCGCCGGCTTTGCCCTGGTGCTGAGCTTGATGCTTGCCTTGAGCAGTCTTGGCATCCGCCACAGCGCCAACATCTATGAGCGCCTGAATACTATCGTGCACCAACACAATGTTAGAACCGAGTTGGTCAGCACGATGCGGTACTGTGCACGCGAGCGCTTGATCATATTGCACAGCCTGGTCGTCGCGGACGATTTATTTCAGCTCGAAGACACGGCATTACGATTCTCAGCGCTCGCAGCAACATTCAATAACAGCCGCGAAGAATTACTGGCGATGAATCTCTCGCCGCAAGAACGAGCCTTATTGTCCGAACAAGAAACGTTAATCAAATCGGCCGGCGATTTACGCGAGGAGTTCGTCGATCTCACCCTGAACGAACGTAAGGACGAGGCCCGCGCCCTGTTACTGCATACCTATATTCCATCGCAAAATCGCATGCTAGCGGTATTGGAAGACTTATTGGAGTTGCAGCGCGCAGCGACCGCTAGGGCGACGCACGAGGCCGACGCTTACTACCGCACCACCTTGCGGTATCTCGCTGGGTTTGGTGCGGCGTTTTTGCTGCTGGGATTCAGCGCGGCGTTCTGGGTCGTGCGCTTGGTGCGTCGCGCCGAGCGCGAGGTATTCAACGAAAAAGAGCTGGCACAAGTGACGCTGCACTCCATCGGCGACGCGGTGATTACTACCGATGCCGAGGGTTTTGTCGACTACATCAATCCGGTGGCGCAGGCCTTGACCGGCTGGCGCACCGACCAGGCACGCGGGCGCCAATTGGCAGCGGTATTTCGCCTACTAGACGCGGCGACGCATAACACACTCGATCCCTTGGCAGAAACGCAGGAAGACGCCGGGCCGAACCGGCGCGCAATTCTTTGCGCCGGTGAGCGCGAATTTGCGATCGAGAGCACGCGCGCGCCGATTCGCGGTTTCGACGGAAAGCTGCTTGGTCACGTGTTCGTGTTCCGCGATGTCAGTAAGGCGCAATTCCTGGCGCAACAATTGAGCTGGCAGGCGACCCACGATGCGCTGACCGCACTGGTCAACCGCCGCGAGTTCGAGCGCCGTTTGGCGCAATTATTAGAATCCGCCACCCGCGAAAAGACCATGCACGCGCTGCTCTATATGGATCTGGATCAATTCAAGGTCGTCAACGATACCTGCGGTCATATCGCCGGCGACGAGCTATTGGTGCAACTCGCGGCGGTGCTACGCGATCACGTGCGCGAGAACGACGTCGTTGCGCGGCTCGGCGGCGACGAATTCGGCGTACTCCTAGAGAACTGCCCGACTGATCACGCCTTACGCGTCGCCGAGACCCTGCGACGCGGCATTCAAGAATTCCGCTTTACCTGGGTCGATAAAACCTTCGAGGTCGGCGTCAGCATCGGCGTGGTACCGATCGACACCACGAGTGAAAGCATGGTGCGCGTCCTCAGCGTTGCGGATGCAGCATGTTACGCAGCAAAAGATGCTGGACGCAATCGCGTTCACGTTTATCAACCGAACGACGACGATATCGCGCGGCGCCATGGCGAAATGCAGTGGCTCGGCCGCATTCATCGCGCCTTGGAGGACGGGCGTTTTCGTTTGCAATATCAATCGATCGTGGCCTTGAACGACAAAGACGCGGCCGAGCACTGCGAGATTTTATTGCACATGGTCGATGAACACGGCCACGTCACGCCACCGATGGCGTTCATACCCGCGGCCGAGCGTTACGGTTTGATGCCGGCGATCGATCGTTGGGTGATACGCGAGCTGTTCGCACAGCACGCGGGACAGTGGCGCGAGGCAAAAAACGCCGGTATCGGCGCGCGCCAACCAATTTTGGCGATCAACCTCTCCGGCATGAGCTTGAACGACGATACCTTTCTGGATTTTGTTTGCGCGCACATGGACGAATTCGCGGTGCCGCCGCAGGCGTTATGTTTCGAAATCACCGAGACCGCGGCGATCTCGAATCTGCATAAGGCATCGCACTTCATGCGCGAATTGCGCCGTCGTGGTTGCCGCTTTGCGCTCGACGACTTCGGCAAGGGCATGTCGTCGTTCGCCTATCTGAAAAATTTGCCGGTTGACTACCTCAAGATCGACGGCGCCTTTGTGCGCGATATCGCGGACGATCCGGTCGACTTTGCGATGGTCGAGGCAATCGTGCGCATCGGTCGCGTGCTCGGTATCAGCACCATCGCCGAGTCGGTCGAGACACCGGCGGTATTAGAGAAGCTACGGCGCCTTGGTGTCGATTACGCGCAGGGATATGCACTGCATCGGCCGCAGGCGTTTGCGCAGACGGGCGTGCTAACACGCGCTATGGCGTCGGGCTAAGGCGTCGCTGTTCGGTCAGGGCTTGGGTCAACTCGCGGCGCCAGCGCTGGTAGCGTTCGCGCAAGGCGGGATTCTCGCGCGGTTGAAACGTCTCACCGGCCTGCGCCGAGACCCAGACATTGCGCGCGGTCGATAATAGGTAGGACATACCGCGTCCGGTCGCTTCGTGCATGTTTGGACGAATAATCGGTAGACCGCTGACGTCGGCCAGGCGCTGACAGATCCCGTTCACTTGGCCGATACCGCCGCTCAGTACCACATCGATGATGTCGCTTTCCAGATTCAGCTCTTCCAAATTCGACTGAATTAAAAACACGATACTTTCGGCGACCGCCACCGCCTTTTGCGAAGAATCACCGGGGCCAATAAAGCGTGATTCGAATCGCGGCACCCAAAACGGTGCACCCAGACCGGAGACGCCGTTCAGAAACAGCGGCGGCTCGTCATTGCGCGCCAACCACTCGGGCAGGTGCTGGTCCAAGAAATTTAAACTCAGTTCCTGCGCTATCCAGCGCAAGGCGCTGCCGGCACCATTGACCGTACCCTCCAGCGCGTACACCGGTTTTTCACCCTGCAGCACAATGCCGGCGAGCATGCGCGGATGTAAAAACGGTGTCTCACCAACCACGCGTTGAATGAAAGCGCCGGTGCCGATGTTGACATAGGCGGTGCGCGGCCGCGGCGGGCCTTGCGCAAATAGACTCGCTGACTGATCGCCGATGACAAGACGTAGCGGGATATGACGTCCCCCGAAATTCAGCACGCCGTAATTATAAAAACTCGGTACGTTACGCGGCAGACACGCCGCCGGGATGCCGAAGAGATCGAGCAGGGTATTATCCCAGCGTAGTGTGCGGACGTTATTTAGCAGCGTGCGCGCGGCATTCACCGGATCGACTACAACCGGCCGTAATGCGACAAGACGAAACGTGAGAAAACTCGCGAGCGGACCGAATAATAAACGCCCGGCGCGATGCGCGTCCGCGACCTTCGGTAAATGATCCAAGCACCAGCGCAATTTGCTGACACCGTAATGCGGCGACAAAAATAAGCCGGTGACTTCGTGCACCATGCGCGCATGCTGGGCGAATGCCGCCATCCAGGCGTGTGCGCGGCGGTCTTGCCAGCTCAGTACCGGTGATAGTGCCTCGCCGGTAAATTTATCCCAGCATACGATGGTCGAGCGTTGTGTGGCGAGACCGGCTTGCGTGACGCGTTTAATATCATCGCCGAGACTACGTGCGGCCCGCGTCAGGACAATATCGATCGATGCCAATAATTCTTCGGC